>WJOQ01000003.1 GCA_009618505.1 Clostridia bacterium
AATGGCTTTGGCGAGCTCCTTGCCGATTTCCTTATAGGTAGCACCGCTAGAGTAGGCGAGAATGATTCAAAGAGCGGAGAGACTGGATTCTTTTTGGGCATATAACACGGAGGATTTGCCTAAAGATAGACAACTAGTCCTCCTTGATAATGTCCAATTTATTTACGAATTAGCGTTAGCTCAACTTGAGTTGCAATCTCTTCGGACACAGTTTGAAGTGACTAACAGTCTTAGAGGATTCAAGTTATTAGATACAAAAGATGAGGGAGAACTCAGAAGAAAATTGGCATATTTCAAATTTGTGAAAGGTAAATATACAGACTATTTTCAAATCATACAGAAGAATAGAACCAGGTCGGTGAACCAATATCTTACCCATTGGATTTACCCTTATAAAGGTAAATTTCACCCTCAAATGATTAGGGCACTTATAAATATCATTGGGCTTGAAAAAGGAGATACCGTTCTTGATCCGTTTGTCGGCAGTGGCACAACGGCAGTCGAGGCTCAATTATTGGGAATAAATTGTATCGGTATTGATATATCTCCTCTTTGCGTGCTTCAGAGTAGAGTAAAGACGGGATCCATCGAAGTTTTACCCGAGATTTTGGAATGGAAAGAAGAAATAATAAGGCAAATAAAGCCATCTTTGTTCAATATGGAGGGGAAAACTCTTAGCGATGCTATCAATTCTATTGAAAATGAAACGGTGAGAAACTTCTATAAAATGGCAAACCTTGTTGCTGTAAGCGATAATGCTAGAAGGCGGAGGGAATTCACCAATGCATTCTTGAAGAATTTAGAACTGATGATTTCTTCTGTTAGCGATTATGTCCAAATCGTTAAGAAACTTAATCTGAGATTAGGCAAGGTTGACATAAAGACTGGAGACTCAAGGGTATTACCCTTAGATGACGAAAGTATTGACGGAGTAGTTACTTCCCCTCCATATTCAATTGCCTTGGACTATATTGCAAACGACGCTCACGCTTTAAAAGAGTTGGGTTATAGCCTTCCGGAAATTAGAGAGGAGTTTATCGGTGCTAGAGGTAGGGGACAGACAAGAGTTGAGCTATACAATAGAGATATGGAAAAGAGTTTAGAAGAAATGTTCAGAGTCCTTAAACCCAAGAAATATGCTGTTATAGTTATTGGTAATGCAACGTATCTCGGACAGGAAGTAAAGACGGTTGAATTTACTATAGATTATGCAGAAAAGAGCGGTTTTAAGTTGGTGAAGAATATAGATAAGATTATCTTTGGGCTATACAATGTTATGCGAAAAGAAAATGTTTTAATTTTTCAAAAAGAGGTTTCAAAGTGAATGGAGGTAACTGTCAAAATTGTGCAAATAGTCCTTGGGTTCAAGAAGCAAATCAGTTTATTAGGAATAATAGGGCGAATGCAGCACGTCGCGCTCATGTGACCACTATAGAATTTCTATTAAAAAATGGCTGTTGTGGAATAAATAATAGAACTAGTATATATTCTATACTTCAGCACCTAGGACAACAGAATATTTATATGTCGAGAGAGGAATTCCAGAATCAGGTTTTAGTTGAGCTTAAACGGGAAGGAGTAGTTGCAACCCTTGTTTATCCTGGACCACAAGGCGGAGTATTTATCCCTTGTGACCAAAACGATTTAAGGATAGTTGCTACTCAGTTAATTGGCCGGGTTGTCCAAGAGCTTGCTAATCTAGAGGGTACGGCAAGGCAAACTCAGCTCCGTAACATGATTACGCCACTAAGAAGAAGGGCTGAATCAGTTAGAAGAAGAATATGATTAGTACAAAGATTTTGGAGATAAAACTATGAGTGACCAAGAGGAATACATTAAGCAACTTGAACAGGCTATTAGCAAATTTCTGGAACCCATGAAGGGAATACCTTTTTCAATAGCGATTAAAGCGCTTACAGGTTTTCAAGTTTTGACTTTTGAGCCTTCCCTTGAACAAAACAAGAAATTAATTGAGCAATTAAGCAAGGCAGCTCAACTTAGTGGACAAAAAGCTTATCAGGAAGGTATTTTTGCTGCAAGACCAAACGAGGCTGGTAATCGTGTCGAGCCTTTTGTTATTGTAGCTTTTAGACAAGTTGGATTAAAAGCAGATACGCCTATTTCTAAAAGTGGGAAGAGGAAAGCAGTAGGCTATCCAGATATACAAATAGAAGATGAAAATGGAAGAATAGTATATCTGGACTGTAAAACTTATAACACTTTAGCAAAAAACCAGAGCTTTAGAACCTTCTATTTCTCACCGTCAGAAGACCCCAAAATTACAAGAGATGCCTTTCACCTTTTGATGAGTTTTGAACTGACCACGGCAGAAAGAAAAGGTAAAAGAGCATTTATACCCATCTCATGGCAGATTTACACTTTGGATAAGTTACTCATACAAGTCAAACACGAATTCAATGCAAGTAACAGAGAACTCTACACAAAGGAAGCACTACTGGCACAAGGTAGGATAGGACAAACGGACAGCACCAAAAGCTTACCCTAACCTTAAAGAGGGTGCAGTATGGATATGTTTGAGCATAAATCTAAGGAGCAGATGAAAGAGGAGGCGCCGCTGGCAGCCCGGATGAGGCCAGCTACCTTCAATGACTTTGTCGGGCAGGAGCACCTGGTAGGCGAGGGACGTGTGCTGAGGAAGGTTATTGAAGCCGGGCAACTACCATCAATCATCCTTTGGGGTCCGCCAGGCAGTGGTAAAACTACCCTGGCTTACATTATCGCCAATGCCACTGATTCGCACTTCAGCCCGATAAGTGCTGTCAGCGCTGGCGTAGCTGACCTGCGGCGGATAATTGAAGAGGCTAAGGAACGCCGCAAACTCTACCAGCAGAAAACCATCCTGTTCATAGACGAGATTCATCGCTTCAATAA
>WJOQ01000369.1 GCA_009618505.1 Clostridia bacterium
AGTCCCGGTTATTGTGTTTACCGGACATCATGCTGCTGGTGATCCTGACACTGAGCCCTGGGAGATACGATACCCACGAGATTAATCTTAATTTAAAAATTAACTAAGGAGATTATTAATGGTTGAAGAAAAAAAAGATAAGAGGACCTTCGAGAAGGAAATAGAGCCACTTATTGGGGATACCCCGACAGTCATAATTAAAGGCAAGGAATATAAGATGCGACGTCTGGGGATGGCCGACACCTTTAAACTGGCCCGGATCATAGCCATCGGTGCAGCGGGTATAGGAAAGGAAATTAGTAGCTTAGAAATGACTCCGGAGGCTGCGATTGGATTATTAATAGTTGGGTTTCCCTACGCAGACCAACAAATCTTAAGTTTATTTGCTGATGTACTTGGGGTCAAAAATGAGGAGATAAGGAATCCCGATATATTTCCGATGGGATCGGAAATAGAGATAATCAAGGCCTTAGTTGAGCATATAGATGTGAAGGCTTTTTTTACCAGATTAACCGGGCTACTGGAGATGCCGATATTGAAGGAGTTTTTGAAAAAAACCTCGACCTCATCCAGGAACGGTATGGGTGGACTGACGAAGAAATAAAATACAATATACCTTATGCCCGGTTTATGCAGTTAGTCAGAGTTGCCTCCAGCCAAAAAGTAGAAGGGCTCAGAATAAGAATGCGAGAACAGGCCTATCTAGGATGGCTGATATATCTATTGCAACCGATTGCAATTAGAGAACACAGGATGACTTTTCAGGAATGGCTAAGAGGCCTGGGCCTGGCTGAAGGAGAGGAAAAAGTTGAAGATGTAGAAGCAATGAAAAGGAAATCCCTTGCAATAGCTGAAAAAATAGTGGAGATGGATAAGAAACGTGGGAGCTGAAAAGATAAAGTAGGGAGTAGCCATAAAAGGGGTTACTCTCTATTTTAGTAAATCGAGTAAAAACAAAAAAAGGGAGTCTGAATAATGGCAATGGAAATTTTCCGCTTGATGGGCACAGTTGCTATATCTAAGGACCAAGCCCTCAAGGACATTAAAGCAATACAAACACAAGCAGAGAAAACATCTACAGCAATGGGAAAGTCTTTTACTAAATTTAGTGGATATGTCGAACAGCACTCTGCCCAGATAAAAAAGGCCGGCAAGATGATGACCATATTTGGTGGGATCGCTACTGCCATCTTTACAGTTGCGGTCAAGGGTGCGGCTGATTTCGAGACCCAATTGGCAAATGTTTCCACCATGCTTGACGAATCGGCTATGAGAATTTTGCCGGAATACAGAAGAGGTTTGCAGTCTCTATCCGTAGAATTTGGAGAATCTACTCAGACACTTTCCAAAGGACTTTATGATATTCTATCAGCCAGCATACCTCCTGCCGAAGCCTTAGGCGTATTGGAAGTTTCTGCCAGAGCAGCAGCAGCCGGCATCACTGATACCGGAGTGGCAGCCGATGCCATAACTACCATATTAAATTCTTATGGGTTTAGTGCTGATCAGGCAGGGATGGTAAGTGATAAACTATTTGCTATCGTCAAAGAGGGTAAGACTACCTTTGCTGAGTTAGCACCCTCAATCGGAAAAGTCGCTGCCACCGCCTCGATGGCCGGATTAAGTTTTGATGATTTAGGTGCTTGTATTGCAACTATGACTAGGGCTGGTATCCGGACAGAAGAAACCATGACCGCCATTAACGGTGTGCTAATAGCATTTCTTAAACCAACTGATGAGGCCATAGCGGCAGCAGGAAAATTCGGGTTGGAACTTAATACCACAACCCTTCAGACCGAAGGACTGACCGGGGTAATGGAATTATTAAAAGATGCTACTGCTGAGCAACTTGCCGCCATATTTCCTAACATTCGAGGTCTAAAAGGAATGGCCGCAGCCTTAGGAGATGCCGAAGGGTATGCTAGAAGTTATGCTCTAATGTTAGAATCGGCTGGCCTTACTCAAGAAGCCTTCGCTAAACAATCAGATACCCTGAACTTTAAACTGGACCAGCTGAAAGCAATGTTTAATGTCATAAGAGTTACTATAGGCGATGCATTAATTCCTGTTGTAGAAGATCTCACTGAAAAAGTCATGGGGGCCCTTGTAAAAGTTAAAGAATGGACCGAAGCAAATAAACCTCTTACTGAAACTTTAGTCAAGTGGGGAGGGGGAATCAGCGGAGTGGCATTAGTTTTAGGACCACTTGTGATGTTGCTTCCCGGCTTTGTTAAGAATTTAGGAATAATTACTGGTTGGCTTGAACCTCTCTCAATTGGATTCACCGGGTTAGCGACATCTATTGGATTATCTGCTCCAGCATTAGCTCTTGCCATCATAGGCTTCACAAAATTAGGATTAGAAATAGGTAAGGCTTGGAAAGAAGTTAGAGAGCAGCCTTCGTGGAAAGAGATAGGAGAAGCAGCTGAGGGAGCTGCAAAGTCCCAAGCTACGGCGCTTGAGAAATTACAGAAAGCTTATAATTTAACCAACGAGGAATTGCAATATTGGATTGATAATCAAAGGATGTGTCCCAGAGTTGTAAATGAAGCAAGAAGAGAAATGCAAATGATGGAGGCTGACACACGAGCAATGACGGAGGCAATGAAAGATTACGTTGAAATTTCCGAAAAATCGATTGATGTTACGGAAGACGTTACTAAATCCTTTGAAGATAGAGATAGCGTGATTGCAAAGTCAATTATTACGGGAGAAGAGCTTTCTGAACAACAAGAAGAATATATGAAATTGCGACAACGAATGACCGATATCGATCGCACAGCCACACAACAAAAGATAGATGATCTGGACCGGGAATGCATTGCTTTATTAGCTAATATGGATACTAATCTAATGACAATGGGGCAGATTGATG
>WJOQ01000188.1 GCA_009618505.1 Clostridia bacterium
CACAAGGGTATAGGGACGGTAGTTATAGGTACAGTAAAAGGCGATTTGCATGATATTGGTAAGAACCTGGTAGGAATGATGCTGGAAGGAGCGGGTTTTGAAGTAATAGACATAGGAGTGGATGTGGCTGCCGAGAAGTATATTCAGACAGCCAAGGAGAAAAATGCTTCCCTTATCGGGCTTTCTGCTCTTCTTACCACTACTATGGTTTCTATGAAGGATGTTGTTAAAGCTGCGCAAGAGACAGGTTCGGGCAGCCTTAAAGTTATGATCGGTGGCGCACCGCTTACCCAGAGTTATGCTGATGAGATTGGAGCCAATGGTTATGCGCCTGATGCGGCCTCGGCTGCGGATAAAGCAAAGGAACTCTTAGGGATTGGTAATTAAGAATCAAAATTGGATTTTTTTGGTTTTTTCACTTTCCTGTAAAGAGAAAAGGTAGGAAGCAGATTAAGAAAATAAAAAAGATGGCATCAAAATGCCATCTTTTTTATTAGAAATAAGTATTAGGGCAGGAGGGTTTAGAGTCAATAGGTAAGATAGAATAGGTATTCTTTTCGCAGAGGGAGATTTTGACAACGATAGCAGAATTTGCTAGCCTTGAGAAAAGTAGAGGATTGAGGAAAGGACTTCTACTCGATGTTAATCATAGGGGAAAAAATTAATACCAGTCTTTGCGGTGTCGAGAAAGCGGTAAAGACTAGAGATAAGGATTTTATTCAGAATCTGGCTAAAAAGCAGGTGGACTCAGGTGCAGATGTGTTAGATATAAATGTAGGTACCAGAATCCACTCAGAAGTTAAAGATATGAAGTGGATGATAGGAATTGTTCAAGAGGTAGTTGATGTCCCTCTCTGTGTTGATAGCCCTCGTCCTGAGGCTGTAGAGGTCGGGTTGGCTGAATGTAAAGGCAAGACGATGGTCAACTCTATCACTGCCGAAAAAAAAAGAATGGAGGAACTCCTTCCTCTTGTAGAGAGATCCGGCTGTAAAATAATTGCTTTGACTATGGATGATAGAGGGATTCCCGAAGATATAGAGCGGAGATATGAAATTGCTGATAAATTAATAAGAGCATTAACTAAAGCTGGAATTTCTTTGTCAGATATTTATATCGATCCTCTGGTTCATCCTGTTAGTACCGACTCATCTTCTGGATTAATTGTACTGAAATCTATAAAAAAAATTATGAGTTCTTTTGAGCATGTCCATACTATTTGTGGTTTAAGTAACATCTCCTTCGGTTTACCAACAAGGGATGTTTTGAACAAGAGCTTTCTCTTGCTGGCTATGTCTATGGGGCTTGATTCAGCTATTCTTGATCCTTTAGACAGAGAGATGATGGCGATGATTAGAGCAGGGGAAGTGCTTCTGGGTAAAGATGAATATTGTCTGAAGTATTTGACTTCTTTTCGAGAAGGAAAATTCTGATAGATGCTGAACGCGAATATGGAAATAGAAAAACAGAAGTCATCATTAAGAAAAATAATTCTGGCTCTTCGTCGAGCCCAATCTTTCCGGGACATAGGAAAGAAAAGTGGTGATATAAGGAGGAAACTTTTTACCTTTGTCCCTTTTTGTCAGGCAGAGACGATTCTTTTTTATTTGGCTATGAAGGATGAAGTCCAAACTGAGAAAATGATAGAAGAATCTCTACAGAAGGGCAAAAGAGTAGTTGTTCCCTTTATTGATTGGCAAAGAAAAGAGATTCTGCCTTCGGAGATAAAAGACCTTACTAAGGACATCGAGATTGGCGTTTTCAAAATCCCTCAGCCGAAGAATAATTCATACTCTCCCTTTTCTCCAGTAAATATTGATATGGTAATAGTTCCCGGGGTCGTCTTTGATAGGAAGGGAAATCGTCTTGGTTTTGGAGGGGGTTTCTATGATAGATTTCTGGGTAAATTATCAGACAGAACTAAGCTAGTAGCTTTGGCTTTTGAATTACAACTGGTGGATAATGTTTCTTCTCAATCTCACGATATAGCTGTTGACTACCTTATTACTGAGAGAGGAATTATTAACTGCAAAAACCATGAATAGTTCACAGTTATGAGTTCATAGTTCATCGATAAAAAACAATAAGATGGTAAATAGTGAGTGGTGAATGGTAGGTAAGGTAAAAAGAAAAGTTCTCTCTCCCTAAGGAGAAAGGGCGGGGGGTGAGATACGAGATACGAACAACGAGATACGAGATATGCCCAGCCTAGCCAGGCGTATCTTGATTAACGGGCTAGCAGGTCAATGAACAATGAACTACGAACAATGAATACAGAAAGCGGTTGGGGTGAAGAATGTGCCTGAATCAGCCATTGAAGAGTTTTATAGATAATACAGCCAAAGGGACTCCTACTCCAGGAGGGGGAAGCGTGGCCGCGCTGGTAGGCTCTTTGGGAGCAGCTCTTCTCTGTATGGTAGGAAATTTTACCGTAGGAAAGCCAAAATATAAAAGCGTGGAAAAAGATGTTAAAGAGATCCTTGCGGAAGCGGATAAACTTAAAGAAAGTCTTTTTGTATTGACAAGAGAGGACATGGAAGCCTATGAGAAATTTTCCCGGGCCAGTCGGATGCCAAAGGATACTCCGGTGATGAGAGAAAAGCGGAAACAGGTGTTACAAAAAACTCTAAAAGAGGCTGCTGAGGTTCCCTGGCGTATATCACAAGCTTCTCTTCAGGTAATAGAATTGGCAGAGAAACTTCTCCCTAAGGGAAATCCTAACTTGATAACTGATGTGGGAGTGGGTGTTTTATTGGCAGAAGCAGCCTTGAAGAGCGCTGTCTTGAATGTGAAAATTAATCTCTCTTTCATTAAAGACGAGGAATATAAGAATAGAAGAAGCAAGGCTTTAGAGGATATCCTATCCCGGGCTTCTCAAATAAAGGACGGGGTGTTAAAAGCAATTCAGGAAGAAATGGACGGGTAATAAAAAGGGGAAGAGATAGATATGAAGACTCTCTTTGCTGTCTGTTCTTGGGGTTTGGGTCATGCTACCAGGGATATTCCTCTTATGCGAGGTATCCTGAAGGCTAAGCATAGTCTGACTATTGTAGGAAAAGGGAGATCATTGGAGCTTTTAAAAAGTGAACTTGGAGATAGATGCCAGTATGTGAGTATGTCTGATTATTCTTCTGTCTATTCCAAGAAGGACTTCTCCGTAGCTAAATTTCTAGGTTATTTCCCTTTCTATATAGATGAAATCGTCAAAGAACACATTAAGATTAAGAAGCTGGTCAGAAAAGAGAAGTACGAGAGAATAATCTCTGACAGTCGTTTCGGCGTTTATGATAAGAAGATTCCTTCCTATTTTATTTTTCATCAATTGAGGTTTATTTCTCCTGTTCGTATAAAGCTTTTCGAAATGGCTACAGAGAGGTTCAATTATTCTTTTCTTAAAGAAAATTTCTCTATGTTTTTGGTTCCCGATGATAAAAGAGATCCCTTAAGTGGAGATCTTTCTCATAATCTGAGGTATTTTAGGGATAACAAGGTAGAATATTTAGGGATTATTTCTGATTTGAAAAAAAGAGAGGTCAAGCAAGACATCGATTATTTTATTTCTTTATCTGGGCCCGAACCCCAGAGGACGGTCCTGGAAAAGATAATTCTGAAGCAGGCATCTTCCCTGAAAGGGAAAGTCGTTATTGCTCTGGGTAGACCTGAAGACCAGAGAAATAGGACTTTCAATCATCTTCGTATCTTTGGGTACTTAGGGAGAAAGAAGCAGGAGGAAATTATGAATAGAGCCAAATTGGTAATTACTCGATCTGGCTATACTACTCTTATGGAACTAGTTGCTTTAAATAAGAAAGCTTTACTTATTCCTACTCCTGGACAGACAGAACAGGTTTATCTGGCGGATTATCATAGAAAAAAGGGAAATTTCTACAGCGTCAGCCAGGATGAGTTGAATCTGACAAGAGATGTAGAAATAGCCAGCCAATATAGAGGGTTGAGTGATGAGGTTGATACAGATAAGGCTGTAGAAATTTTCATGAAGAACGTTTTTGGGAAATGAAGAGAAAATTTCTTATTACTTTGTCTACTGTAATCGGCATAGTTATTGTTGTCTTGATATTTCGTTTTGCCGATATTGGGCAAATATTTTTTCAGGCCAAAGAGATAGGTTTTTTAGGAGCAGGTATTTTTCTGGCAAATGCTTTTTTGATAATTCTTCTCTCCAGCCTTTCCTGGCGTATTATTTTAAAGTCTTATGGTTTTTCTCCTCCTTTTAAAGATGTATTGTCGGCCAAGATAATCGGCTCTATGGTCAGCTATCTTACCCCTTCTATGTATATTGGAGGAGAGCCATTGAGAACATACATAATCAGCAAGAGACACAAATATCCTATGGCTAAGATAGGGGCCAGTGTTATCGTGGATAAATTCCTGGAATTAGGAGCAGGTTTGTTTTTCATTTACCTGGGGAGCATCCTGACTCTAATAGAATACAAACTTCCTTTTCAGATCTATCTTACCCTTTTGATTGTTAATATTCTTTTTGGTCTGGGAATGGGACTTTTACTCATCAGTTTTATTTTTAGAAATAGAGTTTTTACTAAAATAGCTGCCTTTATAGGACGGATAAAGATTCTATCCAGAATAATAGAGAAAATTATACCTCACATATCGGAAATAGAAAATGAGATTTTTTTATCTTTCAGGCAACACCGACGAGAGACATTTATTGCTTTTTGCCTCAATCTTTTAGCTGGATTTCTTATCTTTCTAAAGCCGGCTATTTTCTTTTATTTTCTTGAATTCATGTTTAGGTTTTCTCAATTAGCTTTAGTCTTTGCTCTTACTCATCTTATCTTAGCCTTTCAGTTCACTCCTGGAGCCCTGGGTATTTATGAACTAGGAGCAGTAGGAATTTACCGAATTATTGGAATAGGGGCAGACAAAGCGCTTGCTTTTACTTTAATGATTAGGTTCACTGACCTGATAGGGGTAAGTATAGCTGTCTTCCTAATTATTCGTTTTGGGCTCTTGAAATTTCGAAGCGAGAAGAAAGAATGAGGGTTTGTTTTTCCTCCGATCAGTCCTTTCCTCCTTTAGGGGGAGAAGGGGTCTCTACAGAGAACTTCTGCGTGAGGTTAAGCCAGAGAAATCACCGGGTCACTGTTCTTACCTCAAAGGCTAAAAATATCCCTTTGGTGAAAGAAATCAGGATTTATAGATTCTTTACTTTTCATTTTCCCATAGCAAAAAATTACCTTGCTTTTCCTGCTTTCAAGAAAGTCGTTTCTGTACTAAAAAAGGAAAAAATAGAGATAATTCAAATCAACGAGTCCAGTTATTTAGGCTGGCAATCATCGAAAGCAGCCAGGAAACTAAATATTCCTGTGGTCATCGGATTTCATAGCCAGGTAGGTAATATTTTTCCTTTCTATGCTCCTTTTTTTATTAAGAAACTAATCGAGCTGTGGTTCTCCTATTTCTTTAGGAAAGGAGATTTGGTAATTGCTCCTTCTCATTTTGCTGCTCGGCTCTGTCAAAAGTATACTGATGAACCTATACGGGTGGTGAGTAACGGGGTCGATTTAAAAAAATTCAATCCAGGAAGGGTTAGTTCTGAGGATGAGAGGAGGTTCAGGGAAAGGTATCTCTTGAGAGATTCTTCTCTTCTACTTTACGCAGGCAGACTTAGTTATGAAAAGAATTTAGGCTATCTTTTAAGAATAATGCAGACTCTAAGCAAGAAGAAAAAAGGAATTAAACTGTTGATTGTGGGTGAAGGTATACTGAAGAAAGATTTGGAGAAGAAGGTGAAAAAGACAGGAATGACAGAGGACGTTGTCATTGCCGGCTATCTACGAGGAAAGGATTTGCTTTGCGCCTATTTCTGTGCGGATATTTTTGTCCTGCCTTCTTTTTGTGAGCTCCAGAGCATAGCTACTATGGAGGCTATGGCTATGAAGACAACTGTTCTGGTGGCGAGAAATGAAGGAAACGCAGCTCAAGAGCTAGTAAAGGAAGGAATTAATGGCTATACTTTTGGCTTAGAAGACACAGGGGAAGCAGTGGATAAAATCATTAGAATTCTTTCTGATAAAGAGTTGAAAAGAACTATGAAGGAGGAGTCTTTTAAGGCTATCCAGGAACATAACATAGAGGAGAGTATTTCAGAGCTGGAGGAGATATATCAAGGCCTTCTCAAGTAGAATGTATGTCGTATATAGTATATCGTATGTTGTGAAAAAGAAAAGAAGATACTCGATTCTAGATGCTCGATGTTCGTGAAGGAAGAAAGACAAAAAATGAGGGAGGAAACCAAAACGAGTATCTAGTATCGAGCATCGAATATCTAGGAGAGTGGAGAATACGATGTATGAATTGATGGTTAGAAGTAATTTTGCTGCTGCTCATCAATTAAGAGAAATAGGAGGTAGTTGCGAACAATTACACGGACACACCTGGAAGGTTGAGGTATTCCTTCAAGGGGAAGAATTAGAAGAAAAAGGAATACTTATGGATTTTAGAAAGGTTAGGAGTATAGTTAAGAAACGGATAGATAAACTGGACCACCACTATTTGAATGACGTTTTAGAAGGAATGAATCCTACCACCGAGAATCTGGCTAGATATTTATTTGAGAAATTGCAGGAAAGTATATGTTCAGAAGGAGCGAAGTTAAGTAAAATAAGGGTATGGGAATCCGATGATGCTTGCGTAAGCTATGAAAAACCGTATCTAGTATCTGGTATCTCGTATCTCGAAAAGAAGAAGAAGAAGAAGAAAGCATAAAACGTAAAGCGAAAAATGCAAAACCATAGAGTAAAATTCAGAACACTTAAACTTTGAATTATGATCTTTGGCTTTTAGTTCTTGTACGCTATACTAGATACGAGATACGAACAACGAGATACGAAGTTGGGGAGGTATTTAATGGAGTCTATACTACAGGTAGCTTTTGATTTTGTGAACCTCAAAAGAGCCTTGAAAGTAGCTGAGGCAGCAGTAGCAGGTGGAGCCGATTGGCTTGAGGCAGGAACCCCTTTAATCAAGAGTGAAGGTCTGGACATAGTGAGAGAATTAAGGGGGAGATTTCCCGATTATACTATTGTGGCTGATATGAAGATTATGGATACAGGGAGGATAGAAGCAGAGTCGGCCTTTAAAGCAGGAGCTAATATTGTCTGTGTTCTGGGAGCGGCTGATGATTCCACTATTAGAGAGTGCGTAGAAGCGGCCAGGAATTATGGGGGAAAAGTAATGGTGGATTTAATAAGTGTAGCCAATCCTCTAAAAAGAGCCAGAGAAATAGAAAAGATGGGTATAGACTATTTGGGAATACATACCTCAATTGATGAACAAATGCGGGGAGGGGACCCTTTTCACCAGGTAAGGAAACTCTCTCAAGAAATAGACCTTCCCCTGGCTGTAGCCGGAGGGATAAATTCAGAAACCGCGGCAAGGACGGTTGAGGCGGGAGCAGCTATTATTATAGTGGGAGGAGCTATAATTAAGGCCAAGTATCCTGAGAAAGCCACCAGGGCAATTAAGCAAGCGATAAGAGATAAAAAGATTATCAAAACGGAATTATTTAAGAGGGTAAGAGAAGATGAAATCATTAAGCTCTTCCGTAAAGTTTCTACCCCCAATCTTTCCGATGCTATGCATAGAGAGGGAGAGGTCAAGGGTCTTTTAAGAATTACTCCCGGAGTAAAACTAATTGGTCAGGCTATTACTGTGAGGACATATCCGGGAGATTTTGCCAAGCCAGTAGAAGCTATAGATAAAGCAAAGAAGGGTGATGTAATAGTTATTGATGCAGGAGGGGTAGGGCCAGTAGTATGGGGGGAGCTAGCTACACATTCAGCTGTTCAAAAGGAACTGGCCGGAGTTGTGATTGATGGAGGAATCAGGGATGTTTCAGAGATAATAGAACTCAAGTTTCCTGCTTATGCCAGGATTATTGCACCTGCTGCCGGAGAACCGCGCGGCTTTGGAGAAATAGGAATTCCCATTAAGATAGGTGGTTTAAGAGTATTTAATGGAGATTGGCTCATCGGGGACGAGGATGGAATAGTGGTTGTTCCTCAGCAAAGAGCTGTGGAGATAGCTAATAGGGCTATGGATGTATTGGAGAGGGAGAATCGAATCCGGGAAGAGATTAAAGCTGGCGGGACTCTATCTTCGGTAACAGAACTTCTTCGCTGGGAGAAAAAATGAAATAAGTAAGGGGGGTGAGAAGTTCTATGAAGAGAAAAGATATGCTGGTAGGGGAAGTAATGAAAAAGGAGGTAATCACTGTAAGAAGAGGCACTACTTTAAAAGAATTAATAGAAATCTTCGGTAAATTTACTTTCCATACTTTACCGGTGATAGAGAAAGATAACAAGTTGGTAGGAGTCATTGCCCTGGAAGATGTTTTTAAGATATTTGAGCCATATCCTTCTCATATCCTGGAGATGCTGGAAAGAGTTCCTTTTTTGGATGAATATGGAGAGAGGTCTCTCCTGGAGGTAGATATTCCTCCTGAATTAGGCGTACTTTGTGTGGTTGATGATTTGATGAATAGAAATGTGATTACTATCTCTGGGGAAATGACCACGTTTGAAGCCCGTTCCCTGATGAAACTTCATAAAGTAAGAAGGTTGCCCGTTGTTGACGAAGAAGGTCATTTGATAGGTATTGTCAGTCTGTTTGATATAATTCTGGCTGTCTTTAAGAAGAAAGGGGTTCTCTAAACTCAATTAAGTTATAGTTATGAATTCAATATTAGCTGTAGGAGTATTAGTAATTGCCGGGTTTTTTGGTGGTCTGGTAGCTAAGAAAATTAGATATCCAAGGATTAGTGGCTATATTATCGTGGGTATGTTATTGAGCCCCTCGGTTTTGAATGTCATACCTTCGCAATTGATCAAGGAAGATTTAAGTGTAATTACCGATATCGCTTTAGGAGTAGTTGCCTATTTAATCGGGGGAAGTCTCAGTATAGAAAGATTAAAAAAATTAGGAAAAAATATTGTTACTATCACTCCTTTTCAAGCACTAGGAGCATGGATTTTTGTTACTTTATTGATATTGTCCCTGAGTCATTTTGTTATAAAATTTGATATCTCCAATCCTAACTTTTATCAGACTTATCTACCTATGGCCATAATCATCGGGGCCATATCATGCGCTACTGCTCCCGCGGCGATCCTGGCCATCATCCATGAGTACAGAGCCAAAGGTACCTTAACTACAACATTATTAGGAGTGGTTGCCCTGGATGATGCTTTTACCATTGCCAGTTATGCTGTTGCCATAAGCATTGCCGAGGTACTGATCATTGGCGTGGAAGCTCTTTCTCTATATCAAATGCTTATAGTCCCTATGTTTGATGTTGTTGGTTCTTTGCTACTGGGTGCAGGTTTTGGATTCGTTTTGGTTTATATGAGTCGCTTTGCTAAAACAAGAAAAACACTATTGGTAATTGTTTTAGGGACAATTATGCTGTCTATTGGGACAGCTAAGATTTTAGGCATTTCCAGTCTTCTGGCAAATATGGCTATGGGGTTCGTCATCGTGAACAAAATGAGACCTAGCGACAAGATGTTCGCTGTTATCAGCGATATTGAAGACGTAATCTTTGCCATGTTTTTTACTCTAGCCGGGGCTCATTTCGATTTGGGAGTGGTGAAAACTGCGGGAATATTAGCTTTGTTGATTGTTATAGGTAGATTCAGTGGCAAATTTATAGGAGCAAGAATAGGGGCAACTATTTCTCAGGCACCTACAGTGGTCAGAAAGTACTTAGGTTTTGGTCTGCTGCCCAAGGCAGGAGTTACCATGGGGTTGGTCCTATTAGCTCAACAAAATTCTGTTTTTTCCGTTATAGGAAATATGATGGTAAATGCTATCTTGGCCTCAATTATCATAAATGAGCTAATTGCTCCACCTCTCACTAAATATGCTCTCTTCAAGGCAGGAGAAGCTACATCTCAATGAAAGATAATATATTATGAATATTCTTCTCTCCTTTGGTGTTATTCTGCTGGCAGGCCTTTTAGCAGCAAAGGTTTTACGGATAGTTAAATTTCCTGCAGTAACAGCCTACCTTTTATTAGGTATTCTTATTGGTCCAGGGGTCCTTAATCTAGCTTCTGAGCAAATTATCAATGCTTCCGGATTAATTTCTAATATTGTTTTAGGTATTATTGCTTTTGGTTTGGGACAAAACTTTTCCAGGCAGAACTTTTCTAGAATTGGTAAGTCAATAATTTGGATTTCTCTATTGGAAGCTGGTGGTGCCTGGGCAGGTGTTTTCTTCGCTTCCTTTTTCTTGTTAAAACAACCTCTTTATCTCTCTTTGCTTTTTGGAGCAATTGCCTCTGCCACAGCACCAGCAGCAACGGTTATGATAGTTAGAGAATATAGAGCCAGGGGTATTTTTACCAACACTCTTTTAGGAGTGGTAGCTCTTGATGATGCCTGGAGCCTGATAATCTTTTCCGTTTCTTTAGCTCTTGCCAAAGCTTTAAGGTATCCCTTGATAGAAGATTTTTTTCTTCCGAAAATCTTCGTTTTAGCTTTTTCCGAGATTGGCGGTGCTTTTGGTTTAGGTACATTAATAGCCATAGCTTTTTCTTATTTTTCTCGTTTTGTAAAAACGGAAGCAGATCTTCTAATTTATACTCTGGGTTTTGTTCTTCTCACTACAGGCATGGCTCTATATCTTCATTTTCCAGTTTTGCTGGCTAATATTTTTCTAGGGGTGGTGTTAGTTAATATAAGGAAAGAAAATATCAGATTTTTTGAAGTTTTTAGAAGAGTTGATTCTCCTCTTTATCTTTTCTTCTTTGTTTTGGCTGGTGTCCATTTGGAGATTAATCTATTGGGAAAACTGGGGCTGATAGGAGTTGCTTATTTTGGTTTCCGAATAGCAGGTAAATTATTAGGCGCATCACTGGGTGGTTATCTGTCAAGAGCTCCCAAATTAGTGAAAAAGTATCTTGGTTTTGGATTAATTCCACAAGCTGGTGTGGCTCTGGGACTAGCTTTGATTGCTAAGGTAGAGTTTTCTCCCCTGGGTGGAATTGTCTTTACTACGATTATGGTCACAACCATAATCTACGAAATCATCGGTCCCTTCTTTACCAAGTTCGCCCTTAGCAAAGCGGGTGAAATTGAAGGAAAGCGTTTAGCGGATAGCGTATAGTAAAAGGTTTAATGTTCTATAGTTAAATAAAAAGTTGCAGTTACTATTGGGACATTTGCTCCCATAGTCAAGACCATTTGTTATTTTTCGCTCCCTCCTTTAGTCTTTTGCCAGATTCTCACTTTCTTTATGTGTCTTTTGTCTGCATCCACTATTCTTATTTTCAAGTTTTTCCATTCGATTACCTCTCCCTTTATCGGAATTCTTCCCAGAACATCAAAAATGAATCCACCTACTGATTCAAAGGCATCTGTTTTCTCTGGCAGATGGGTGCCCAGTTTTTCATTAATCTCGTCAATATCTGTCTCTGCTTTTATTAAAGCAGCTCCATCTTTCAAAATAGTTATCTTTTCTTCTGCTCTGTCATATTCATCCTCGATTTCTCCCACTATCTCTTCCAATAAGTCTTCTATGGTTAGCATTCCTGCTACTCCACCATACTCATCTACTATAATAGCTAAGTGGATTTTCTCTTTCTGGAATCTGCGGAACAGTCTACCTAAGTTGATAGTGTAGGCAACAAAAATAGGAGGATGCATGATTTCCTTTACCTTTTCTTGCTTGCTTAAATTATTGATAAAATTCAATAAATCCTTGGCATAGGCAATACCGGTTATATTATCTATATTCTTGTGATAGACAGGGATTCTTGAGTATCCCACTTTTTTTATAAGGTCTGTCAGTTCTACCAGGCTTGCTTCTTCATTTATGCAGACCATATTGGTACGAGGAACCATTATCTCCTTTGCTTGAGTTTCATCAAATTCTAAGGCGCTGTGAACCAATTCTTCTTCTTGCTCCTCCAGGGCTCCCTCTTCCTGGCCCAGGTCGATGAGAGCATGGATTTCCCTTTCTGTAATGAGACGATTTCTCTCGATTTCCTCTGTTTTGGTGAGTCTGAGGACGGACTGGGTGAAAAAGGTAAGAGCCCTAACCAGTGGGCTTAAGATTTTAGAAAGCAAAAAGATTGGTCTGGCTACTTTAATAGATATCTCCTCGGCGTGGTGTTGACAATAGCTCTTAGGAAGGATTTCTCCAAAAATGAGGACTACAAAGGTCATCACTCCTGTAGCTATGCCGACAACCTGGCCTGCTGTTCCATTTACTACTTCTTGCACCAGAAGAGTAGCCAAACTAGCAGCGGCAATATTAACGAAATTGTTGCCAATCAAAATAGTAATCAGCCAGCGGGAAGGTTTTGTTAATAAAAATTCTACCTGACGTCCTTTCTTTCCCTTCTCTTTAATCAACCTTTTTAGAGTCAATTTGTCCAGTGAAGAGAGAGCGATTTCTGAGCCTGAGAAAAAGGCTGATAGTATCACACAACTCGCTAAAAGTATTCCTTCAATCCATACCCTACCCACGATACTACTCCCTTAGATACTTGTTTTCTATTTTAGTAATTTTGTCAACCCGTCTTTTATGTCTTCCTCCTTTAAATTTTGCTTCTAGCCATTCTTCTACTATTTGTTTAGCCAGCTCTTTTGCCGTTATTCGTCCTCCCAGAACCAGTATATTGGAGTTGTTGTGTTCGCGGGAAAGGCGAGCGCTAAAAATTCCATAGCAAGGGGTGGCTCTAATTCCGGCAACTTTATTTGCCATAAGGCACATTCCTAATCCTGTTCCACAAATCAGAATTCCTCTTTCGAATTCGCCTTTTGCTACTATCTCGGCCACCTTTATTCCCCAGTCTGAATAGTCAGTAGATTTAGTATCATAGGTGCCAAAATCATAATAATCTATTTCTTTCTGCTTGAGAAAATCTTTTAGTTCTTCTTTTAATTCGTATCCTGCGTGGTCTGCTCCTAGAGCTAGCCTCATTTATCTTTTTCTCCTTCTTTATGTGCTCCTTTCTTTTTGTATTTGGCCAATTTATCGGCTAAAGATTTGTTCAACCTTACTTTCAGAGTCACTTCGTCTTTTGAATAGCTCTTTTCTATAATCTCTCCCCTTGAATAAATGAGGGATATCAGGTCATTTCTTTGGTAAGGAAAGGTAAATTCAGCATAGACCCTTTTTTCTTCCAGGGTTTTGCTTATTCTCTGGATAAGTTTTTCCAGGCCTTTTTTTTGTAAGGCTGAGATAGCTATAGGGGAGTCCAGGTTTCTGTGAAGACGAGAAAGTCTATATCCATTATCAATCAGGTCAATCTTGTTTAAAATGTTAATAATAGGCTTATTATCTGCCTTAAGCTCTTTCAATACTGAATAGGTTGCTCTATTTTGCTCTTCTAGCTTGGGGTGGGAAGCGTCAAGAACGTTGATAAGAATATCTGCTTCGTCAATTTCGTCCAGGGTAGCCCGGAAGGAAGCTACCAGATGATGAGGCAATTTATTAATGAAACCTACAGTGTCAGTAAGGAGTAGAAATTGATTATTAGGCAGGATTATCTTGCGTGTTGTAGGATCCAAAGTGGCAAAAAGCTTATCATCCACTCTTATTCTTGCTTTGGTAAGAGCGTTAAGAAGAGTGGATTTTCCTACATTAGTGTATCCTATAACTACCGCTGCATAGTAGGATTTTCTCTTTCGGTTCTTCTTTAAAAGTTCTCTTTGTTGCTCGAGCTTTCCTAATTTTTTTTTTAGAGTAATGATTCTTTTTTTAATTTGGCGGCGGTCGGTTTCCAGTCTGGTTTCTCCTGGTCCCCTCGTTCCTATGCCTCCTCCCAGGCGAGATAAGAAGATTCCTTTTCCGGTCAATCGGGGAAGTAAGTAGGTTAACTGTGCCAGCTCTACCTGTAATTTACCTGCAGCAGAATAAGCTCTTTTGGCAAAGATATCAAGAATAAGTTGGGTACGGTCAATAATTTTTACCCTTATCTTTTCTTCTAAATTGCGCTGTTGGGTGGGAGTAAGCTCATCATCAAAAATAATTAAGTCTGCTTTTGTCTCCCGGGATAAATTAAGTAGTTCATCTACTTTTCCCTTTCCAACGTAGAAAGTCTTATCCGGAAGAGAACGATTCTGGACAATTTTAGTCACAATTTCTGTTTCTGTTGTTTCAGCAAGGCGAGTTAATTCTTCCAGGGAATCTGCTACTGTCCACTCCTGAGATTTCCTTCCTTCTAATGCAACTAGGATAGCTCTCTCTTTAGTTTCAGAGCTAGCTTCTTTCGCTCTATTGTCTTGCTTAAAGGTATTTCCTCCTTTTGTTAAGATTTTTCTTGGAGAATAATCTGTCTCTTATTATAAATTATATTCTTGTCTTACACTTTGTCAAGAGAATTATGGATTATTTTGTTATTGTGTTACGCCCCTCGTGTCTTTGCCTATTCACTTTTATTATGGTATAATTGTTCTTAAGGAGAGAAGGGCTTTTACGCACGATAGAGAAAAACTATGAAGAAAGATAATAATTTACTATCCAAAAAATATATCTTCTGGTCTGTGAAACCTGAAAAGCTGAATATTTCTGACCCCTGGACGAGGAAATGGTACCTAAAACGGGTTCTTACCTATGGCAGGTTGGAAGATATAGCCTGCTTGGACTTTCAGGAAATCAAAAGCAGTCTGGATGAATTAAATCTGCCTAAGGAAATTGATCGGCTTTGGAGGCATTACTTTGCAGAGCAAGAAGTCACAGCAAGTCTTAACCCCGCTTCAAAAAGAATCTCTTAACATTTTCTTTTCTCTTCCTGAGGCAAATAATTTCTATCTTACGGGAGGAACAGCCCTAGCTGCCTTTTATCTTCAGCATAGACTTTCTGAAGATCTGGATATCTTTACCAGGGAAGAGAGATTGATAAGGTATGTAGGGGACCAATTTATAGAGAAATTAAAAGAAGCAAATTTTCAGGTAGAGACTGTTCGGCGTTTTCTTTCCTTTCTTGAACTAATTATCAAAAAAGAAAGCCAAAGTGTACGGGTACATCTAGCCCTTGATTCACCTTTTAGATTTAAGGGAACAATAAGGACAGATGCAGGCGTTGAGGTTGATTCTCTTGTTGATATAGCTACCAATAAACTTCTGGCCCTATTTGGCCGATTTGAGCCGCGAGACTTCATAGATGTCTTTTTTGTTGTAAAGGAAAAGCATCTGGATTTAGACGCTCTCATTAGTAAAAGTAAAGAAAAGGATCCGGGTCTGGATGAATATTACTTGGCTGTCGCTTTTGAAAAGGCCAACGAGTTTCCTGATAGCGCGGAAAAAATGCCAGTAAATATGCTAAAACCGCTTGATATGAGGGAACTAAAGTCTTTTTTTTCGGAATATGCAGTACAACTTTTAAAGAAAGCGCGTCAGTAACAAGAATTATTACTTCAAGCACTTCTTTCTTTTCCCCTCACCTTAATCCTCTTTTTCCAAGGGAGAGGGGGCACGAGCAACAAGCGACTAGCAACGAGCCACAAATTTCTATTCACCATTCGCTATGGTTTTTGGTTATTCACTATACGCTATCCGCTATACGCTAAACGCTACTTGATGAGTTTTATCACATTTCTGACCAGAGAATCAACATCCATTCCTTGCATTCTAAAAAGTTCTCCTGGTGCGCCTGAACCGGCGTAAGCCTTTGCTCCCATCTTTCTAAAATGAGGATTGAGAGAATTTTCAGCAAGGAAATTGGCCACCACACTTCCCAGCCCAGTGTTGATATTGTGGTCCTCATAGGTGACTATTGCTCCTGTTTGAGCGGCTTCTTTTAGTCTTTCTTTATCTAAGTCGGTGAGACAGGATACATTTATCACCTGTACCTGATATCCTCTCTTCTTCAAAATTTCTGAGGCCTGGATAGCATAACTAAGCATCCCTCCCATAGAAATAATGGCTGCCTGATTACCTTCACGCACTTTATCTGCTTTTCCATAACAGAATTGATAGTCATCACCAAAGAATGGCCTGCCATCTTCGGTGAGAATTACTGGACCTGAGGAACGCCCCATTCCTACGAAAAAGTTACCCCATACACTGGCTATATAACGGATAACTCGGTCAGTCTGGTTGGGGTCAGCAGGAATAATAATTTTGTATCCATAAAGGTTATTGATTATCCCTACATAGTCTATACATTGGTGAGTTTTTCCATCCTGACCAACCTCAATTCCATTATGGGTACAAATAAGCTTCAGATTGGTTTGATTTATGTCGTTCAGTCGCTGTTGGTTGTAAGTTTCATCAACTCCAAAAACACCAAAGTCAGCAAAGAAAGTGACTATACCTTCAACAGAGAGAGCTCCAGCTACTGTAGCTGTATTATGTTCCTGGATTCCTGCTTGAAAGAAATGCTCTGGATAAGCAGCAGCAAATTTGCCTGTCTTCACCGAACCTATCAAGTCACAGTCAAGCACTGCAATAGGAGTGGAGCTTTGATGAGATAGGTTAAGTTTGCCCAGGTCTTCCAGGGCATTTCCAAAAGCACTTCGGTTATCAATTTTCTCTTTTTGTGTATAAGTATGAGGCTTACCGGTAAGAATATTTATCTTTTTTACGATTCTCTCTCCGCTACTCATTTCTCCTGGATTTTTTCTTCTTTTTTGTTCCATTTGGCAGAAGTATTCGTCTAGGTTGCCATCAAAACCGAGTTCTGGTAAGGCAACTTTACATTGGTCAAGAGAGAGAGGCATGCCATGGAATTCGAACTTATCCTCCATGAAAGATACCCCTTTTCCCATAGTAGTTTGGGCCATGATAGCCACCGGTGAGTTTTTATTATTGACTGCTTGTCGTAAAGCCTGGTATATCTCCTGGTAATTATGACCATCAATCTCCAGAATGTCCCATCCATCAGCCAGATAATTCCCTTTGATGTTCTGGGGCATAATTTTTTCTAAGGAACCGCTAAGCTGCAGGCGGTTATGATCAATGATTACCGTAATATTATTTAGTCTAAATTTTTTGGCCAGTCGTCTGGCTTCACTTATTTGCCCTTTCGATTGTTCACCGTCTCCCATAGCTACAAAAATTTGGTAGTTTCCACTATGGAGTCTTGCTGCCAGGGCAAAACCACAGCCAGCAGATAGTCCCTGGCCAAGATTCCCACTGTCCCATTCTATACCGGGAACTCCTCGTTCTATATGTCCTTCAAAGATGGTTCCTGCTTTTCTGAATTCAGCAATAACTCTGTCTCTATCGAAAAAGCCTCGCTGAGCCAGGGCAGCATATACTCCAGGGGAGGTGTGTCCATGACTCACTACAATACGGTCACGTTCAGGATAGTAAGGATTGGCTGGCTCTATATTGGCACAGAAATATAAAACTAGATAAATGTCTATACTGGACATTGA
Source organism: Clostridia bacterium (assembly GCA_009618505.1). Next base: position 17,372 of record WJOQ01000188.1, read on the forward strand.
CCCTCCCGGATGACCTGATTTAGCCAGGGTGGTCATTTTCAAGATATCTCCCCGAGCCAGCCTTCCCATCTCTTTTAATTTAGCTATTTTTGCCTCATCTAATTTTTCCTTTTCAAATCCCCATCCCATTACTGAGCCTCCTGATAAGAGTTTGTATGTATGATAGCGAACCTGCGCCCAATGTCAAATTCGTTACTTCGGCCTTTTCTTAAAGTATAGGAACTCATATATCTACTGAAGGACATTCCTTGAAGGAGCCTTATAGACGCCACCTTAATGAGTCTTCGAGTTGAGGAAAAGAAAGACGTGCTGTTTGAGGAACAAAGTGACCTGTTCTGCCTTTTTCAGAGTTTGGGGGGAGCAGGCCGAAGGCCGTTGAGGGGGGATGTTTCCCCCTTCAAAGATTCTTTCACGTCTTTCCCGAAATGAGAAGACGAGTAGAGATAATTTAAAGCGGATATCGAGCGACAGAGAGGAATCGTCCTGAGGTATTTCTTGACGGATTAAAATAGAGGAGTATACTCTGTGCTTAATTATATATTAGGAGGACAAAGTTGTTTTTTAATCGAAGAATACCCTCGTTTATGCGAGAGGCCTATTATTACGAGTCTCTGGGTGCTATTACTTTTGCTTTTTTTGCTGGTCTTTCGGCAAGCTTTTTTCCGATAATAGCCAGAAAATTAGGGGCCAGTTCTTTTCAAATGGCACTCATTAGTTCTGCCCCTTTTATGGGGGCTTTATTTACTCTCTACTGGGCACGTCTTTCTCATAATGCGATTAGTCAAATGGATCTATATGTAAGAATAAAGCTACTGGCAAGAGCAGTTATCTTATTTGCTTTTCTGGCTATCAACCCCTGGATTTTTATTCTGCTTGTCTTTCTCAACTCCTTACTGGAGCAAGCAGGTAGTCCTGCTTACGTGAGGATTATGAAGGAGATTTACTCTGATGATTATCGGGGAAGAGCTATGGGTTATGTGAGGATGGAAATGGCTCTAGCGGCAGTTTTCACCGCTTACCTGGGAGGTTTTCTTCTCGACCATTTTAGCTATCGCTACATTTTTCCTCTGGGTGCTATTTTTGGCGTTCTTTCTGTAATTTATTTTGGTAAAATTAAGGTACAGAAAAATAATGCAAAGCAGAAGAGAAAAAGGCAGGGAATTTTACCCAAAGAAATTTTAGAAGTGTTTAAGAAAGACAAGCCTTTTGCTTTATTTCTAGCAATCATTTTTATCCAGGGTTTTGCTAACCTTATGGTTATGCCTCTTTTTCCTATTTTCCTGGTTGACTATTTGGGAATATCCAATACTTCTATGGGAAAGCTGGTGAGTCTTTCTTCAATTTTCCTCATATTTTCTTTTCTCTTTTGGGGACATTATATTGATAAGAGGGGAGCCTGTCACTCCTTAATTCTGAATTTTTTCCTGCGCAGCTTTATTCCTATTTGCTACTTCTTTGCCTCCAGTATCTGGTATATTGTTCCTGCCAGTATCATATCTGGGTTCACTATGGGAGCCCAGGAGCTATCACGAGTTCACTTCATTACCAACAGAGCCAAAAGCAAGGATATTCCTACCTACCAGGGCATCAACTTTACCCTTATGGGATTAAGAGGTATTATTGCTCCTTTTTTGGGGGTGGGTTTGATGCACTGGATAGGCATAGAATCTGTATTTATTATTAGTTTCTGCCTGTCTATCATTTCTTTTTTGGTCATGTTTTTATCGAACCGCTACTACTTTTCAAATTTTCTTCCTTCCCTTTCTTCTTCTATTCTTAATCACTCTGGCTGATTTACGGCGATAACTGGTTTGCTTTCGGTTAGATACGCGTTTTTTTCCGTATTGAGACATTATTTTCTCTTTCTCCTTTTTCCCCTCACCTCAATCCTCTCCCCACGGGGGAGAGGGAAGGGAGAGGGGGTAAGTTGTTTAAGTAGCTAAACGTATTATAAGTGAAATTGTTCCTATTGTCCAGCAATAGTAAGCGAAGATGTGAAGTTTCTTCCTCAGAATAATTTTTCGAAAGAGAACAAGGGAAATATAGCCAATAATGGCTGCTGCTAGAACTCCTCCTATCCAGGGAAATGGGTGAGAAGGAAGAGTTTGTTCAAGGAGAGCCTCTCTTAACTGCAGCCCTAAGGCACCTATAATAGCAGGAATAGAAAGAAGAAAGGAGTAGCGAAAGGCAAGCTCTTTTTTTATTCCTCGCAAGAGCCCGGTAGACATGGTGGCTCCTGAGCGAGATATCCCCGGGATGATAGCTACACCTTGCATTATACCTATGAGGAAAGCATCTGTTGTCTTCATTTCTTCTATTCCCCTTTCTGAATCAGCTCTTCTTTTGCTTATCCAGAGAAGAGCTCCGGTAACCAGGAGCATAAGTGAGGTGAAGGTAACACTGGTAAACATAGCCTTTATCCATTGATTTAGAACTAATCCCAGGGCCAAAGTGGGAATAGTTCCTACAAGTATGAAATAGAAAATTTTGCGGTTTAGCATCTCTTCATCAGATTTTTCTTTTAATCTGACTAAAGATAATATTATTTTTCCTATGTCTTTTCTGAAATAAACTAGCAATGCTCCCAGAGTAGCTGCATGCAGTATAACATCAAACAAGAGCAGCGGGTTCTTGAATCCTAGATAGTCTTGCATGATAACCAGGTGAGCTGAACTACTTACCGGAAGAAATTCTGTAAGTGCCTGCACTATACCGAGAACTAGAGCTTGAGGTGTAGTCATCTTTCTTTACAGATTCCTCTTTTCGAGCTCTGGATGAATTGACAAAGATGTTGAATTTCAGGGGTTGCTTCCAGTTCATTTTCAATTTTTCTTAAGGCCTGGCTTGTATTTAGAGATGACCGGAAGAGTATTTTGTAGGCTTTTTTTAAAATATTTCTTGTCTCCAGGGAAAAGTTTGCCCGTTTTAGGCCAATACTGTTTAATCCCCAGAGTCTGGCAGGGTGGCCATCTGCTTTGGTATAAGGGGGTATGTCTTTAATTATTTTGGAGCATCCTCCAATTATGGAGTAAGCTCCAATCTTTACATATTGATGCACAGCACTTAAGCCGCCAATCATAACTTTCTTTTCTACAATAACATAGCCGGCCAGTGTTCCTGCATTAGCAATAACTACTCCATCTTCTATCAAACAATTATGGGCTATGTGAGAGTAGGCCATAAAGAAGTTATCATTGCCTATATATGTAGTGCTTCCTTCTTTGCTGCCTCTATGTATAGTTGTATACTCACGAATAAGATTTCTATCTCCTATCTTGACAAAACTCTTTTTTTTCTCAAATCCTGTGTCCTGAGGTAAAGTTCCTATAATTACTCCCTGACTGATAGTACATTCCTCGCCAATTTCAGTCCATTCTTCTATTGTGGCTAAGGCAATAATTTCTGTTTTTTTACCTATTTTTGTATTTGGTCCAATTATACAATAAGGACCTATTTTTACATCTTTGTCCAATTCTGCTTTGGGGTCTATGATGGCTGTGGGATGTACAAAGGTATTCATCTTTTTATCCGTTCTTCTATAATCAAATAGTATAAGAATTTCCTTTTTCCCCTCACCTCAATCCTCTCCCCATGGGGAGAGGGAAGGGGAGAGGGGGTAAGTTCAGCTATCTTACTGGGATTCCTAGTCTTTGAAAGATGTGGTCAATCCAGCGAAGGTAGTATTGGAGATCAAAGATGGAGTCGAGCTCCTTCTCTTTCAAGTACTTGCCTATTTCTGAGTTATGCTTGACTAGATGTCTAAAGTCAGTATTTTCTTGCCAGCATGTCATAGCTTCTTTTTGTACTATTCTATAAGCATCTTCTCGGGAGAGTCCTTTTTTTGTTAATTCTAACAGCAGTCTCTGGGAAAAGAAAATCCCTCCGGCTCTATCTATGTTTCGCCTCATATCTTCAGGATAGATAGTAATGTTTTCTAAGACTCTTGCCAGCTTATTTATTATGTAGTCGAGTAATATAGTGGAATCGGGAATAATCACTCTTTCTACAGAGGAATGGGATATATCTCTTTCTTCCCAGAGAGCAATATCTTCCAGGGCTGTCTGGCTATTACTTCTTATTAAACGAGCCAGGCCACAAATACGCTCGCAGATTATAGGGTTACGTTTGTGAGGCATAGCTGAAGACCCTTTTTGTTTATGGGAAAATGGCTCCTCCAGCTCTCTCGTTTCTGTACGCTGCAAAAGGCGAATCTGGAGAGCAAATTTATCCAGGGAAGAGGCAATAATGGCCAGGGTAGACAGATATTGGGCATGGCGGTCTCGCTGGATTATCTGGCTGGAAATCGGGCAGGGAGTGAGATTCAGTTTTTCACAAACATACTCCTCTACAAAAGGGTCTAGATTAGCATAAGTTCCGACCGCTCCTGAGAGCTTGCCATAGGATATATTTTTGTCAGCCTGCATCATTCGCTCTTTATTTCTTTTTGTCTCTTCGTACCAGAGAGCAAATTTCAATCCCAGGCTGATGGGTTCAGCATGAACACCGTGAGTCCTTCCCATCATCAGAGTATTTTTATTCTGAGCAGCTTTTTCTTTTAGTATTTCAATTAATTTGTCCAGGTCCTCAAGGATTATTTGAGAAGCCATTTTCATCTGGAGAGCCAGGGTGGTATCCAGCAGGTCAGAAGAGGTAAGTCCTAGATGGATATAGCGAGAGGCAGGGCCTACATGCTCGGCAACATTAGTGAGAAAGGCTATCACATCATGTTTTGCCTCATCTTCAATCTCTTTTATCCGTTTGACATCGAAACTTGCCTTTTTCTTGATAGTATCTAATGCCTGAGGAGGAATTCTGCCCAGTTTTGCCCAAGCCTGGCAAGCGAGTATTTCTATCTTAAGCCAGAGGGAGAATTTTTCCTCCTCTTGCCATATTTTCCTCATTTGAGGGAGAGCATAACGAGAAATCACTTTTTTTTCTCCCTTCTTTGTATCTTAGATGTGGTCTTTAGAGGTAGGCTCCAGATATGAATGAATCCTTGCGAGGCTTGTTGGTCAAAAGTATCTTCTTCACTATAGGTAGCCAACTTTTTTTCATATAAAGAGTAAGGGGATTTTCTTCCCACTACTGTACAGTTTCCCTTATAGAGTTTAAGTTTTACCTCTCCACTGACAAATCTCTGAGTTTGGTTAACAAAACCATCCAGAGCTTGGCGAAGGGGAGAATGCCATAGCCCATCATAGACAAGCTCCGAATATTTTTGAGCAATAATTTCTTTGAAACGGAAGGTATCCTTGTCTAAAGTTAATCTTTCCAGCTCTCGATGGGCATAGTGAAGAATCACCGCTGCTGGCGCCTCATAAATCTCCCTTGATTTTATACCAATAAGTCTATTTTCTATGAGGTCTATCCGCCCTACAGCGTTTTTTCCTCCCACTGAATTTAGCTTTTCTATCAAACTAACCAGCTCATATTCTTTTCCATTTAGTCGGCAGGGCACACCCTCTTTAAAGGTGATGCTAATATAAGTTGGCTCTTTCGGTGCATCCTGAGGAGAGCTGGTGATTTGATAACTTTCTGAGGGTGGTTCCTGCCCGATATCTTCCAATGGTCCGCATTCTATGCTCACTCCCCATAGATTTCTATCAATAGAATAGGGAGATTCTTCTTTTATTTCTAAAGGGATATTATGCTCTTTAGCATATCTTACTTCTTCTTCTCTTGAGTTTAATTCCCATTCTCTCAGAGGAGCAAGGATGGTAATCTCTGGATTTAGAGCTTTGGCTGTCACCTCAAATCTTACCTGGTCATTTCCTTTGCCCGAGCATCCATGGGCAATAGCCTCTGCTTTTTCCTTTTTCGCTATCTCTATCAAACCCTTAGTAATGAGAGGACGAGCCAGAGCAGTAGCTAGAGGATACTTTCCTTCATAGACTGCTCCTGCTCTTAAGGCTGGCAGAACATAATTCAGGCAGAATTCTTCTCTTAAATCCTCAATATAGACCTTGCTAGCACCGGTGTTTTTAGCTTTGTCTTTTATAGAATCTAGTGGTTTCCCCTGTCCCAGGTTAGCAGTATAGGTGATTACTTCTGCTTTATATTTTTCTTTAAGCCAATTAAGAATTACTGAGGTATCCAGTCCCCCGGAATAAGCCAGAACAATTTTCTTAATTTTTGACATTTTTGCAATTAATCCTTTCCTTTTAAAAACTTCTTAACCTCATTGTGACTGCCAACGAAGGCGAAGTTTATGATATCGCTTTTGAATTCAAAGATTATTCTATTTTTTACACTTAGCCTTATTTCCCAATAATCGCTTCGAACTTTTTTTAGGCCTAACCCTTGAGGTTTCTTACCTGTATTAATAAACTCGATTAAAGCGTCAATAGCCTTTACAGCATTTTCTTGTTGGGGGGAAGTTAATTTTCTAAATAATCTATCGTATGACTTAAGATAATTTAGAGGCATAATTTACTTTCTTAGTCTTCGGGAATGTTCTTTTGCTTTTTCGAAATCAGTATAGCCAGTATATTCACCATTCTTTAGCTGCTGTTTTACCATTTTCTCAAACTTATCCCATTCGTCATCGCTCATAAACTTCTCTTCTTCAGCTCTGGTGACCAGTAGCCGCCTCAGAATGATATCATCCTTGTATGGTTCAAATTCGATTAGATCTCCCGGATGTATGTTGGCTATCTTCCTGATTGGCTCAGGTATAGTTATAGTACCACGTTCTGATACAACCGCTCTTTTTTTCATTTCAAGGTACCTCCTGACAGGCAAATTTCTCATTTTGCTGTTTTTCTGTTAGTAAGTATAACAGATTTTCAAACTTTTGTCAAATAATTTCAATAATATTGCTGAAAAAGTAAAATCTCGTCATTGCGAACGGAGTGAAGCAATCTCTTGTTGACATTGTGAAGTCTGTTTTGAGCCAGTCCTGAGATTGCTTCGTCGCTTTGCTCCTCGCAACGACATTAGGGTAGGTTACTTATTTTCTCTCTCAAGAATCTATTGACTAATTGAGGGTTGGCCTTACCTTTTGTTTTTTTCATTATCTGTCCTACCAGATATCCCAGGGCTTTTTCCTTGCCAGCCTTGAAGTCATTTACTCCCTGAGGGTTTTCTTTCG
>WJOQ01000406.1 GCA_009618505.1 Clostridia bacterium
TTTGGCAAATGAGTCTGTCATCTTTAAGGTGAATCTCGCTTTTACAGATGGGACAGGCAAGAATATCTAAAAGTTCTTTGTCAATCATTGCTATTTTCTCCTTTTGTTTTATTATTCATTCCCTTAAACCAGTCTAATGTCCTCTTGAGTCCTTCCTCTAGCTTAACTTTGGGTTCCCACTTCAGGTGTTCCCTGGCCCGGGTTGTATCCGGCCGTCTAACTCTGGGATCGTCTTCTGGCAAAGTTTTATAAACTATCTCACTTTTACCATGAGCGAGCTCAACTACTTTTCTGGCGAAATCTAGAATAGTTATTTCATTGGGATTGCCCAGATTTATAGGCTCATTCCCCTCCCACCTCATCAATCTATATATCCCTTCCACTAAATCAGAGACATAGCAGAAACTCCTCGTCTGAAAGCCATCGCCAAAGACGGTCAGAGGCTCACCCTTTAGAGCCTGATTGAGAAAGGCAGGAACAGCTCTTCCATCATTTTTTCTCATCCTGGGACCATAAGTGTTGAATATACGGGCAATCCTGGTATCAATCTTATGATAGTAATGATAAGCCATGGTTAAAGCCTCAGCAAACCTCTTGGCCTCGTCATACACTCCCCGCTGGCCAATAGGATTGACATTTCCCCAATAATCTTCTTTCTGAGGATTAACCAGAGGGTCTCCATAGATCTCGGAGGTAGAAGCAAGAAGGTATTTCGCTTTTTTCTCTTTTGCTAATCCCAGTGTCTTATGTGTCCCTAGGGAACCCACCTTGAGAGTTTGAATCGGGTATCTCTGATAATCAATCGGACTAGCAGGAGAGGCAAAGTGAAGAATATAGTCTAAGTCTTCCTTTATATAGATATATTCGGTAACATCTTGCTTTATGAATTTGAAATTATTATTTCCTGCCAGATGAGCAATATTATCTGTTTTCCCGGTAATAAGGTCATCCAGAGCTATTACCTGATGACCTCTGTCCAGCAAATAATCACACAAATGAGAACCAAGAAAACCAGCTCCTCCGGTAATTAATACTCTCATGTTCTTACCTGCCTATGCTTTTATAAATAAAACCCAATTCCTTCATTCTCTCAGGCTCATAAATATTTCTCCCGTCCACAATGACAGGATTTACCATTAAACCTCTTATTCTTTCTAAATCTATTCCCTGAAACTCCTCCCATTCGGTAACAATAACTAAAGCGTTGCTTCCTCTGGCTACTTCATAAGGATCCCGCCCATATTCCACATTCCTTAGAATTTCTTTAGCTTTATCCATAGCCACTGGGTCATAAACTTTTATTTGTGCCTTTTTCTTTTGCAGCAGGCTTATGATTTCAATAGAAGGAGCAAGCCTGATGTCATCAGTATTGGGCTTAAAGGCTAAACCGAGAATGCCAATAGTTTTACCTCCCACTGTGCCCAGAGCCTTCTCCATCTTATCTAGCAATATCTTTGGTCTATTCTTATTTATCTTTTCTACCTCTTTTAAAAGAGCAAAATCATAGTTGAGCTTTTCGGCGATTCTTATGAAAGCCTGCAAGTCTTTAGGGAAACAAAAACCACCGAATCCTATCCCTGCTCTAAGGAAAGAGACGCCAATTCGCGGGTCATATCCCATACCTTCTGCTACCTTCTCTATATCGGCCCCCGTCTTTTCACAAATATCAGCTACAGCATTAATAAATGAAATTTTGGTAGTCAAAAAGGAGTTGGAGGCATGCTTTATCAATTCTGCGGTCTCCAGGTCTGTTATCATTAAGGGAACAGAGTCAGAGCCTCTGGATTCTCGATTAATAATAGGCGAGTAAAGTTCCTTGAGGATACTGGCTGCCCTCTCAGTCTCCACCCCGATTACTATCCTATCCGGGTTGAGAAAATCATCCACAGCAGTTCCTTCCCTTAAGAATTCAGGATTCGAGGCAATATCAAAGTCTGACAAACTATTGTTTACTCTGAAAAGGCGCTTTATCCACCGCCCTGTCTGGACAGGCACGGTGCTCTTTTCCACTATCAGCTTATACTCTTTCATATTTCTGGCAATCTGGCTACAGACTTTTTCTACTGAAGATAAATCTGCTTCTCCATTTGCTCTGGGAGGTGTTCCTACGGCAATGAAGATAACCTTAGCTCTAGACACTCCTTCTTTGATAGAAGTAGAAAAGGACAGCCTCTCTTTGTCCATATTTTTTTTGACTAATTTCTCAAGCTGCGGCTCATAAATAGGTATTTCTCCTTTTTTCAATACTTCAATCTTCTCTTCGTCATTGTCAACACAGATGACATAATGACCTATCTCAGCTAAACAAGCTCCTGTAACTAATCCCACATAACCTGAGCCAATAATGGCAACATTCATCAAGACTTTCCTTTCAATGTCTGTCCTTGTACCAGTTGATGAATTTCTCTACCCCTTCTTCTATCTTTATCTTAGGTGCATAACCTAACATTTTCCTGGCTTTAGAAACATCCGCGTAAGTAATGGGAAGGTCCCCCGGTTGTTCTGGGAGATACCTCATTTTAGCCTTCTTACCCAATGAATCCTCAATCAAGGAGACCAGCCTTCTTAATTCAATGGTCTGGGAACTTCCCAGGTTAAAGACCTCAAAATCAAATCTCTCATCCAGAACTTGCATCATCCCATCAATAATATCTGAAATATAGGTATAATCTCTCCTTGAGGAACCATCGCCGAAAATATCTATCTCTTTTCCTTGACTGATCAAGCGAGTAAATTTATGGATAGCCATCTCTGGCCTTTGTCTGGGACCATAAACAGTAAATAGTCTCAAACAAGCAGTCGGAATATGATGGAGATGATGGTAGGTATAACAGATTATCTCACCGCTACACTTACTAGCAG
>WJOQ01000312.1 GCA_009618505.1 Clostridia bacterium
AGCGGAAAATTTTTTGTCATTGTCAGCCGCTCAAATAATGTCACAGGCTATTCTATTTTTGATCATCATATATCTAGCCAGAATCTTAGGGGCAGCTGGTTTTGGTAAAATTGCTTTCGCTCAGGCAGTAGTTCTCTATTTTGCTTTGATAGCTAATCTGGGATTGACCACACTGGGCGTGCGGGAGGTAGCGAGAAATAGAGGGGAGATGGATAGTTATGTTGGCAATATACTGAGTTTAAGGCTGGTTCTAGCACTGCTTTCTTTTTTCTTATTGTTCATCTTTGTTGGTTTGATTAAGAAGCCTACTGAAGTAAAGTATTTGATTATCCTTTTTGGCCTCTCATTGTTTCCTTCTGCTTCATTGCTGGATTGGCTTTTTCAGGGCATAGAAAAAATGGGCTCTATTGGGATATCGAGAATTCTGGACAAACTTTTTTATGCAGGGTTGATTTTTCTTCTAGTAAAAGATGCAAAGCATATATGGGTGGTTCCCTGTCTATGGTTGGGAGGAAGTTTGCTTGCCAGTGGGTTTCTTATTTATGTCTTCATTAGGCAGTTTGGAAGACCACGATTAAGGTTTAATCTTTCCTTCTGGAAGGAACTGGCAAGGCGAGCATTACCTATGGGTGCTGCCTTCATAATGATTCAAATTTATTATAATTTTGACACGGTAATGTTGGGGTTCATGAGGAACGATGAGGTGGTGGGATGGTACACCGCTGCCTATAAGGTAGTATTATTTGTCTGGGCATTCATTCCTATCTTTATAAATGTAATTTTTCCTTTAATGTCCAAATACCATCAGCAATCTAAAGAGAAGCTAAAACTTGTTATCTCCTCTGCCACAAAATTAATGAGCACTATAGCCTTACCTTTGGGAATGGGAGGAACAATACTGGCCGAGCCAATTATGAGTTTCCTTTACGGGGAAAAGTATATCAATGGAGTGATTGCGTTTCAGATTCTAATCTGGACAGTGGTAATAATCTCTATCAGGTGTACTTATGAGCAATCTTTTCTTGCTTGTAATAGGGAGAAAAGGTATCTATTAGGAGTAATAGTAGGAGCTAGCGTCAATATTGTCTTAAATTTGATTTTGATTCCCTATTTTGGCTTAAAAGGAGCAGCTATAGCTACAGTCATTAGTGAGTTTATTTTTTCCCTGTATATGCTTGCTTATTTTCAAATATTGAGAAGAGTAAGAATATTAAAGTATCTTCTGAAACCCTTCCTTGCTGCTTCTTTTATGGGATTCTTGCTCTACTATCTTAGGAATTTCAACCTCTTTCTCTCTATTTTAGTAGGGATTACCGCTTATCTGGTAGCCATTCTGTTGTTAAAAGGGGTAACCTGGAAGGAGGTAACCCAATTAAAGACGCAAATTATGGGGAGGGCCGAACTTTAAGAAATTTAGAAAAGAGAGAATGCCTGATTTATCAATAATAATTGTCAATTGGAATACGAGAGATTTACTGGGAAAGTGTCTCAGGTCTATCTATGATAATACCGATGGGTTAACCTTCGAGGTCTTTGTTATAGACAATGCCTCCAGGGATGGAAGCGTGGAGATGGTCAGAAGAGAGTTTTCCCAGGCTCGTTTGATAAGAAACAAAGAGAATTTTGGTTTTGCCAGAGGGAATAATCAGGGTTTTTCACAAGCAAAGGGAAAGTATGTTTTAATGTTAAATCCTGACACGGAGGTGGTCGACGATGCTCTATTCAAAATGGTAGATTATCTAGAATCGAACCAGGAGGTAGGTGCAGTAAGCGCAAGGTTTGTTTATCCTGACGGGACCTTCCAGAGGTATTATCGTCGCTTTCCTACTTTTCTGTCAATGCTCACTACCTGGTTTCTGCCCCGAAGTTTAGGCCATAAACTGAGGCCAACTCGGGCTTATCTTATGTTAGATGATGATTTTGAGAAGGTAATAGAGGTTCCTCAGCCGGCAGGTTCCTGCTTAATGGTGAGAAGAGGCCTGTTTTCAGAAGAGGATCTTATGGATGAACAATTCCCTATTTTCTTTAATGATGTTGATTTGTGCCGAAGAATATATAATAAAGGGAAAAAAGTCTATGTTTTGCCTGATGCCACAATCATCCACCACTGGTCAAAAGGAGGGTCAGAAGAGGGAAAGAGATCTCTTTTTCTTTCGGGGGAGTATTTTATAAGTATGATTGATTATTTTTCCAAATATGAAAGGGCTGTGAAGGCGGATTTATTAAGAATTCTCATCTCTTTGGGTTTTTTGATAAGAATTCTGGCCTTTTTTATTGGTTATATTTTCCGGATAAAGAATAGGGAAGAACTTAGAATTGAAGCATCCAGGTTTGATATATTTTTATGGCGAAAGTCTGTTTTTGAACGCAAACCGCTGGCGGAAGTTGAAAGGTAGAGTTCTATGATTCGAACGGTGATGAGAAATTTTGACCATTTTTCTGGTAGAGAAGGCTTGTTTTTGGTATTTATCGCAGTAATGCTTTGCCTTGGACTTAGTATTTCCTATTCTCTAGGAATCTTACCGCTGGAGGGAGTTTTCCTTTGCCTTGTTTTACCGGTTGTTTTTTTACTTTTCTTAGTTCGCCAGGAAGCGATGCTGCTCGCCATTGTTGCTGCCTATTTTGGGGCAGGTTATCTCTTTCCTGAACTATTAACTCAGAGCTTGGTAAGAAGTGCACTATTGTTATTGATGGGGTTAATGCTAATATTACGCTCTGGAGTTACAAAGACAATAACTAGAGTTAGTACTCCTTTGGATAAGATGGTATTTCTCTGGCTGGTTGTGATTTTTATATCCCTTTTTTATGGTTTATATAGGGGAAATGAAACAAGATATTTGATAGG
>WJOQ01000148.1 GCA_009618505.1 Clostridia bacterium
CCAACTTTGAGGATCGGGAAGTAATCATCATGAAGGCAATCGCTGGAGAGTTAGATTTTGTACAAGGGTATGAGCTGCTGCCAATGGACGATTATCCTGTTGTCAAGGAAGGTGAGAAGGAAGGCGATTATCGTGTTCTTCTCTACAGGGATTTTAAGTCAGATGGGGTGATTTCGATTAATCCTCTTACCCCAGATCCAGTGGTGAGGAAAATCCTTGGAGACATTAGATTTAGACAGGCAATCTCTCTGGCAATTGATCGTGAGATGATAAATCGTACCGTCTTCTTTGGATTATCAAAACCTGGTCAATATGCACCTCTTCCTTCCAGTAGTTTTTATAAAGAGGAATGGGGTACCTATTATGCTGATTATGATGTAGAAAGAGCTAATGCCCTTTTGGACGAAATGGGTCTAAAGTGGGATTCGGAGGATATATATCGTCTAAAGCCTGATGGAGAAACATTGGAGATATTGCTTGAGTCGGGACACGGAAGTAAACCGGAAGCAACGATGGGGGAGATGTTGACGGCGCAATGGAAAAAAATTGGAGTAAAATTAGCTGTCAGGACTGAAAAAGCTACTCATGAGCGAATAACGGAGGACTTATGCGAGCTTCTTACCACCGTTCCTGAAAGTAAAGGATGGGTGGATGTAGCAATGGCATCATCAGAACCATACTTCTGGGGCCTGGGGAAAGGATGGGAGAAATGGCTTAAGACTGATGGAAAAGAAGGTGTAGAACCCCCAGCGGAATGGAAAGAGCTTAAAAAGTGGGTTGATGAGTTGATTAGCCTTCGTCCAGGAACAGAAGAATGGATTACTCTAAAGCAAAAAATATGGGACTTTAGAGTAAAACAGCTCTGGGTAATTGGGATGGTAGGGCAGGCCCCAATATTCCATTTGGTAAAGAATTACGTGAGAAATTTTCCGGAGGAGGGTCTGTTTGGTTGGTCTACTGCTATGGATATAGCTTATAGTCCACAACAGTGGTTCATAAAAAAGTAGAGTAGTTAGATGAAAAGGGGGATTTTATCTGGTTTTTCCGGATAGAATCCCCCTTTACTTTAAAAGGGAACAAAAATGTTATTTTATGTTATACGACGATTGCTTTATATGATTATTGTCTTATTGTTATTATCCGTTGTTGCCTTTATTATCATTCAACTCCCCCCCGGTGATTATGTGACTATTTATGTGGCTGAAATGGAGGCTATGAGGGGCGAGAGATTGCAAGAATCAGAAATTATTGCCTTAAGGAAAGCCTATGGTGTAGATCAGCCTATGTATGTGCAATACTTTAAGTGGTTGTGGAAGTTGTCTCATGGAGATTTCGGGATGTCCCGAGAATGGCAAAGGCCGGTGATTGATTTGATAATGGAGCGACTCCCCTTAACAGTGATGATATCTCTTTTTACCCTTATTTTTACCTACATTATAGCTATACCGGTAGGAATTTACTCAGCCACCCACCAATATTCTATTGGTGATTATGTCTTTACCACAGGTGGTTTTATCGGTCTGGCTACTCCTAATTTTCTTTTGGCTCTTATATTAATGTTCCTTTTTTATAAATATCTCGGTTTCAGTGTGGGCGGCCTTTTCTCTATTCAGTACATGGATGCAGCCTGGAGTATGGAGAGATTTGTGGATATGTTAAAGCATCTTCCTATTCCCTTAATAGTTATTGGCACGGCAGGCACAGCCGGGCTTATTCGCGTTATGCGAGGTTGTTTATTAGATGAGCTGCGTAAGCAATATGTCATTACCGCTCGAGCTAAAGGAGTTGAGGAAAGAACTCTTTTATTTAAATACCCAGTAAGGGTGGCTATTAATCCTATAGTTAGCACCATAGGTTGGACACTTCCCGCTATTGTCTCTGGAGAAATCATCACCGCTATAGTGCTTAGCCTGCCTACCACAGGACCTTTACTTTTCCAGGCACTATTAAAGCAAGATATGGAATTAGCCGGAAGTATCGTTATGTTTTTATCTTTTTTAACCGTGGTAGGCACTTTCATTTCTGATATTCTTTTGGTTTTGGTGGATCCACGTATTCGATATGAGAAATTAGCATAAAGAGGCAGATGAAATTAATAAAGGATAAGAAAAGAGAAATTAGTAAAGAGGAGGAGTTTTATTTAGCCTCACAGTGGCAACTTATGTGGCGAAAATTTAAGAAGCATAAGTTGGCTATGCTGGGGGGAACCATATTAGCCATTTTTTACATTGTAGCTATATTTTCGGAGTTTTTTTCTACTGAGGATATATATAAACAACATTTAGAAGATATCTACGCTCCTACCCAGAAAATCCATTTTTTTGATGAAGAAGGGTTTCACCTTCGTCCTTTTGTCCACGGCCTGAAAAAAGAGCGTGATCCAGAGACCTTCCGCAGAACATACACCGAGGATAAAACTAAGAGATATCCCCTTTACTTTTTTGTGCATGGCGACAAATATAAGCTCTGGAACTTATTCAGGACAGATATTCACTTCTTTGGAGTAGAAGAGGGAACACTATTCTTATTTGGAACGGACAAATTAGGGCGGGATTTATTTTCTCGCAATCTTTATGCCTCTCGTATTTCTTTATCCATAGGCTTGATAGGAGTAGCTCTTAGTTTCATCCTGGGGTGTATAATGGGAGGAATATCCGGGTATTTTGGGGGAACAATTGATACAGTTATCCAGAGAGTTATAGAGTTCTTAATTTCCATACCAACCATTCCTCTCTGGATGGCTCTAAGTGCAGCCCTACCAAAGAAGTGGTCACCAATTAAGGTTTACTTTGGTATTACCATTATCTTATCCGTTATAGGTTGGTGCGGATTAGCCCGGGACT
>WJOQ01000029.1 GCA_009618505.1 Clostridia bacterium
TGTGGAGATCCTGAACGTATTCGGCAAGCTATTAGAAGATTACGTACCAAGAAAACGTTTAAAAAAGAGTTGCTGGTGCAAGATGTAGACCTAGATAAAGCCAAAGAGATCGCCCGAGAAGAAAAAGGGAAATTGACCATCCAGAACCTTTCTAAGACAAGACGAAGATTTGTGAGATAATCGCTCATAGGGTTGACCTAGGGATTGACAGAAAGAAAGAGTTAATTTTTTATTAATAGCAGATACCTGTAAACTAGAGTAAAAGTTAGGACAAAAACAGAGGTAAAGCATGACCACCAAAATCAAGAAAAAATCTAAGCTAAATATAAACTCTCCCCAAAAAACCAACAAAAAAGAGCTTAGTAAATTAGAATTGAAAGCCTTAGATAAGTGGAGGAAGAGGGATGAGGAAAGAGTAGGTCCACCGAAGTTTATTAAAGGAAAAAGAAATAGAGAAGTAGTGCTAAAAGAAGATGGTCGTATAGTATTTCCAAAAATAATGGAGACTACAGGGAGCACAGACAAGGACCTTTCCTTGACTCTTCTATCCCAGGCCGCAGGCACTATTTTTAGCGGAGATGAAGGAGAAAAAGCTAACTTCGTTGCTGCCTTTATGCATGGGCTTAAGCCAAGAGACGAGATGGAAGGGGTTTTAATAACTCAGATGGTGGGAACCCATAACCTCATTATGGAATATATGAAACGGGCTATACTGTCAAATCAAACAACAGAGGTAGTGAATGATAACACCAATAGGGCCTATAAGCTCATGAATATATATTTAAAACAGATAGAAGCCCTTAACAAATACAGAGGTAAGACAGTGGAGCAAAAGGTAACAGTAGAACACGTCCATGTCTATGACGGAGGAAAAGCAATAGTAGGGCATGTAGAAGGTAGGCAAACGGGGGGAGGGGATAAAGATAGAAGATAAGGCTAAACCCTGTGAAAAGCGGAGGGGATGGCTCAAAAATGATAACCCACCGGGTGATTTTATGAAAGCTCCCCGATGTAGAGCTAAGACCCGGAAAGGTGCACCGTGCCAAGCCCCCGCTATGAAAAATGGTAGATGTAGACTGCATGGGGGAAAAAGCACGGGGCCTAAGACTCCGGAAGGAATAGAAAGAATAAGACAAGCTCACCTTAAACACGGGAGATACACAAAAGACGCTATAGCCTCTAGAAAAGAATTTAATTGTTTACTAAGAGAACTTAGAGAAACCATAGGCAAGATAAACGAGCTCACCTAAGCCTCCTTTATTTTGAACTTTGACTTGAGGAGTTGACAAAAATTGGGCATTTCAGCTCCTCTCTTGCCTCTCTTTTGCCTTTTCTTTTGAGAGGTAGGGGAACTATTGCCCTGGATCCTCCGGAGGCTAAAATGGGCTTTTCCCAGAATAATGCAATAGAGGGCTATTTTAGGGGCTTTGTTTTGACCTTTGACAACTTATACATCCCTCGAGGGAATAACTAAAAAATGGCTAGGTTCTGGCGGCAAGGGTGAGAAAAAGGAGAAAGGCTAGATGGTAAATATCCCCTAAAAACTGCTTATCCTTCTATTATGATTAGGGTTAACAAATTTCTAATATATGTTATAATTAGATAGTAATGGTTAAGAATATATCAAAGGAGATAAAATATGCCAGAACTATTTACTATCAAAGAAGTGGCGAGAATCTTTAAATGTCATCCTCAAACGGTTCGCAGCTACATAAAAGAGGGCTTGTTGAAAGCACTTAGTTTAAAAGGAGAGTATCGGATCACTCAAAAGGAGATAAACGTATTCCTTGAGAGAAGGAAAGTAGTAGGAAAAATATAAATGTCAGAGCCAGACAAAAAAAGTGGCCCTGGGTTTAGCAGGGCCGGGAATAGCGACTGGTACTCGATTATTTTCTGAACGCTTTTATAGTCGCCATTTTTATAAATAGCAGAAAGAGATTTTATGTCAAGAGGAGGTAAGAAGTTGCAGAAAGGAAGGGTCAAGAAGATTATGTCAGGAAGAGGGTTTGGGTTCATCGAACTGAGCGAGGAAAAGGACATTTTTTTCCACTGCTCGGACGTTGAGGGAGATTTCAAGGTCCTCGAGGAAGGGGATTCTGTTACTTTTGAGGTCACCCCAGGAAGGGATGGCAAGGATAAGGCGATCAAGGTTCATAAAGAAATTTAGGGGGGTATCCCTCAAAGCTGGGGGGGGTTTTTGACTCCTACGTCTTTCCTCCTCCGGCCAAAAATAGGAGGAAAAGAATGGACTCTGAGAAACTGCGTTGGCTAAAAAACCACGAAAGCCAGAAAGACGAGTTAAAAAGGCTTACTTTAGAGAATAAGATAAATGTGACGGCTGAATTGCGATTGTCCGATAACGATGAGATATTGATTTCATTGGTCGGTAATAAGCTCGACATAAGGCTTTGGTATTGGAATGAGGACATCAAACGATTTCTTCCGACCAAGAAAGGCTTTCGATTTAAGTTGGGAAAAGTATGGCCTGAAATGAGAAAGATTTGGGCTAGAATAGACAAGATTTACCGAGAAAAGTTTGAGAAGAAATCAGATTAGCGGGCGGGTTTCTCCTTTCCCTGTCCGTCAAAAGGGAGGAGTTCAAGAAGCTGATAGACAAAGCAGATAAGGTTTATCAAGAAATTTAGGGGAGGATCCCCTTAAAGGCCGGCCTGGGTTTGGGCCACGTCCTTCCTGGGCCGGTCAAAGGGCGTGGTAGAAGTGGAAGAAAAGGAACTTACTGACGCAGACCTGGCAGAGACAGTCAGGCGGAAACAGCGGGATATTAAAAACTATCGGAGGGAGCGGGGGGGACCCCGGCCCTTGAAAGACTCGCTAGTGAGT
>WJOQ01000146.1 GCA_009618505.1 Clostridia bacterium
CATCATCATCCCGCCCAACATGACAAATTCTCCCTGGGCAAGATTGATAATGCCGGTAGAGGAATAGATTATGTTGAATCCAAGAGCAACCATCCCGTAAATCGTACCGAGAGTGATACCGGTGAATAGATACTGAAGGAGTTGGCTCCCTAGACTCATTTACTCTTCTCCGGTTATGTTTTAAAAAACGGCGTCAGACCGTCTAGTCTCGGACCTGACGCCGTATGGAATTATTAGGCTCGTTATTTCAACACGACAAATTTTTCATCTTTGACGGTCAGCATTTCGAACGCATATTTATCCAAACCGCTATGATCCTCCGGCGAGAAATTGAATACGCCTCCTGTCCCAACAAAACCTTTTCTGTTCTCAATATAATCCCTGATTTTTTCCCTGTCTGCACCTACCTCTTCTAAAGCTTCAATTACCAGATAGAGTGCATCCCAGGCATGTCCACCAAAGGTACTAACATCCTCGTCATACTTAGCTTCGTATTCTTCTTTATAGCGAGTTAAGACTTCCTTTTGTGGATGACCCTCAAGAAGAGTATCCACGGCAAGTAACCTCCCACAGGGGAAGATTATCCCCTCGCCCGCTTCTCCAGCTGTCTGGGCATACTTAACATTCCCGAATCCATGACTCTGAAAAAGAGGAATCTCCATTCCTAACTGTCGCATATTCTTGGCTACGATTACCTGACCTGCTACGATTGACCAGTTAACCAGAGCCTCAGCTCCGGACGCCTTGATTTTTGTCAGTTGGGCAGTCATATCGGTATCTTCCGGCCCATACGTCTCATCAACTACAATAGTGACGTCAAATTCAGAGGCAAATTTCTTCAGTTGCTGTCGACCTTGGTCACCAAAACCAGTTGTCCCTGTGATAATGGCGATTTTTGATATCCCCTGTTCCTTCATATATTCGTAGATTCTTATCGCAGCATCGCTATCCTTTTGAGGAGTCTTGAACACCCAGCGCTTAACCGGTACCACAATGGCCTCGGCAGCCGCACAGGAAATCAAGGGAATCTCAGCCTCTTCCACTATAGGAATTACCGCCATGGTAGTGCCGCTTCGGGAGGGGCCAACTATTGCCAGCACTTCATCCTTGCTAATCAGTTTTTTGGCCGCCGTCACCGTCTTGGTTGCATCACCTACAGTATCCTCAACAATGACCTCTAAAGGATGACCATTAATACCACCAGCCTCATTTATCTCCTCCTCGATCATTCTAACAGTGTTCCGTTCCGGGGTTCCTAACCAGGCCGCCGGGCCAGTTACAGACAATAAGGCTCCCACCTTGTAAGTCACAAGTGGCTTTTTGAGCGTGGGCACCCAATTCCAGACTGACAGTGGCCCTACCAGTAATAGGACGATAACTACTGCCACCACTACTCCTATTACTATCTTTCCTTTCTTTTTCATTTTCCCTTCCTCCTTATCTTTATTCTATGCGTGCCACATAGTCTCATGTTAACAATTGACAATGATAATTTAACAAAAAAGCTTAGTTAAGTCAAGTAAACTTTTTCTCAGCTTTTCAATCTTCTTACCCAGATTCTGCATAAACTTTTTGCCCCTGGCAGTGGCTACTGCTCCCTGGGGTGAAGGCTTTATCAGGTTATGATGCTCCAGAACTCTCAAAGAATATCTGACCTGATGTTGGGGGAATCCACTAAGTTCAGAAAGCTTTATAATACCAATTGCCTGGTGAAAGATAACAAAATTTAGAACAATAGTATGCCTGGCTAATCTCTTGATATCTTCCTCAATCTTAGCTAACATTATAGTCTGCTAATATCCTTGCTAGAAAGAATCTTTACCTTCTGCGCCTGCAATAGTCCTACTGCATCTCTTAGTTTTTCGATTTTTAAAACCACCAGAGCATTACTGCCTTTCGGGGCTACAAAAGCATAGAGGTATTCCACATTTATGCCTGCTTTCCCCAGAATAGCCATAACCCCTGCCAGGCCACCTGGTTTATCCCCGACCTCTACTGCTATCACCTCTGTTTGAGATACCGTAAATCCCTTTTCCTCTAAAGCTTCATATGCCTTTTCAGGTTTGTCTACTATCATTCGCAAGATACCAAATTCGGTAGTATCAGCAATAGCCAATGCCCGGATATTGATTCCTTTATCCCCTAGAACCTGAGTAATCTAGTCTACCTATCTTATTTTCCAGGAATACCGAAATTTGTCTTACTTCCAACTTAGCCTCCTATTTTGATTTTCTCTTGTCTATTATACGTTTTGCTTTACCCATACTTCTCTCAATCGTCCTTGACTCAACCAACCTCACTCCTATTCTCAGACCCAGCGCATCTTCAATTTCTTTTTCGATTTTGACTTCTATTTTCTCCACTCTCTTTACCTCATCGAAGAAAGTATTAGGAGAAACCTCAAGCTCAACTGTTAACTCATCTAATCCTCTTTTCCTCTCCAAAATCAACTGATAATGAGGCTCAGCTTCCTCTATTTGAAGTAATACATTCTCTATTTGAGAAGGAAAAATATTTACCCCTCTTATAATGAGCATATCGTCAACCCTGCCCTTGATTTTATTAATTCTGGCTATGGTTCTCCCACAATCACATGGTTGATAATTTATCTGGGTTATATCGCCAGTTCTATATCTTACTAAAGAGGTTCCCTCTCTAGTTAAGGTAGTCAAGACTAACTCTCCTTCCTCTCCTTCTTCCAGAACTTTGCCCGTTTTGGGGTCAATTATTTCAGGCAGGAAATGGTCTTCAAAAATATGCATTCCTTCTTTTGCCTCACACTCCTGAGCCACTCCTGGCCCGA
>WJOQ01000042.1 GCA_009618505.1 Clostridia bacterium
TGTTAGGCTATCCTTTAATCTGACTGCTATGCCAGCCGGGTGATGAAATTTCTCCTGATGTCGGAAAAGAACCGTTTCCTGCCCTACTTCCAGTCCATTCCCGTTTTTACCAATTTTGACCAATCTCATAGGAGGAGCTGAAGCCTCAGCCAGAACCGCCTTTGCTTCCTCGCTTACATGGGGACACTGATCAAGGGAGGCTTTCTTAGCAGCCAATTGCATAGCAAAAGCCATACAGGTGGGAAAATTACAATCACCACAATTAGTCTTGGGTAAATTTTTATAAATCGCCAAACCAGTTAAAGCCATTTTATTCTCCTCTTAATTAGTTGCTCGCTGTTTGTCGCTCGTTGCTCGTTTGGGGTCAGGTTTTGATTTTTGTTATCGATGAACTCGCTACCCGCTAAACGCTATACCCTGTCTTTTAAATCACATCATTGGTTCCATAGATAAAGCTGGATGTCCTTTGGCTTGCAGGAATTTAACGAGATCTTCTGAAGCAGTTGCATCCTCTTCAGTAGCAATCTTATCCAATAAGTCAGACTCTCCAATTTCAGCAAGACGATTTTCTAATCTCTCCTTTATCTCCTCTTTTAACTCTTTTGGCATCCACACCAATCTCTTAATTCCTCCGTCAGCAGAAATAAATTTTTCACTGGTAATATACAACTTTCCCATCCCTATAAAGCCCGGAGTCTGAACTCCTCCCCCCACCTGCCCAGCCATAGTACTGAAAGTCATTCCTATGGGAGTCATCTCGGTAAATTCACGATTGACAATCATTATTCCATTTGTTTCGGGCAGGATAGCTGCAATACACTCAAAACATCCGCAGCTCGTCATTGGATCCTCAATCATAGAGTAGGCGTTGAATCTCTCCAGATTGCCGTGTGATTTTAATTTAAGATACTCATTCACCCCTTCCCATTGACCCTTTACTTCCTCCAGACACCTACCCTTCTTTACTGGCTCATTTGGTCCACGTGGGTTCAACTCAAAGGAAGCTTTGCAATCGAGCCAGGTATAAGCACCGCAGAGACCCAATCTCTGAGGTGTAACAATACAAACATGGTCCGGTGCATAAGATTGGCATAAAATGCAGGAATAAAGGGTATCTACGTCCTCATCCTTCATTCCTCCTATTCTCTCATCACGCTGATGATAAATCTTCCTTGCCTCTTCTAACGGCGCCTTCATCTTCTCTTCATCAGTAATAATCTTTACCTGCACTTTATCTACAATAGCTGAATATTCATCATGAATCTTGGCTATAAGGATCTCTCCCAGATGCTTGAGCCGAAAACCTTTATTAAATGCCTCCTTGCTAATTCTTATCCAAACGATGGCTCGCTGTCCCATATGAAAAATCCCGTTGGCACAAGAGATAAACTCATGGTTTCGGCGCTCTAAGACAGACTCAAAATCCTCCTGGAATTTCCTTCCGGCAACTTTTACCAGTATCCCCAGAGGTAGAGCCGCCCCTTGTTCAACCTGGTCAACCTCAGGTCCGACTATTTCAATTTTCCCATCTTCTACTTCCTCCATAGATTTCCCCCGCAGGAGTTCAAAAGCGACCGTCCTCTTTCCACCAAACTCTACCTGCATCTGTTCCTTTCTTACTCTTTCTCCTTCAAAACCAGCCCCGTAAGGAACAGGAATAGGAATCTCAGTAACTTTTATCTTTATATCTCTTACCTCTATGGCTCTACTTACAATCTTATCCAGAGAAATGCCCGAGACTACGTGCTCGTAAGTGCAAATGCCAGTAGGTAGTATCTGAGGAATATCCACATCTGAAAGAATAGGAAAACCGAAATTAATAGCACCGGCGGCGGTAGCGTATTTCTCATCAGTAATTAGTTGATCTCCGTTCACTCCCGGATCTAAACCCAAAGCCAAAACAAAGGCATGAACGCGCTCCTTATTGTAAAGAAGCAGTTCTCTAGCCTTTTTGAAATCTCCTGGTTTAATTCCTCCAAAGGTCATAGCTGCCCGAGCAGCAAAATTCAAAGCATGAACAGCAGCACTGGTATCCTTGCCATAGGGAACAAGAAAGGTATCCCAATTCATCTCGATCCCTTCCTCAGCCAGCTGCTCAGCCATACTCTTACCATCAGAACTAGAAGCCATAAAGACAAGAATACTCTTCTCCTGTAAAGCTCGTGCCAGTGCGACTGCTTCTTCATTAGTAGGCAGAGCTCCTGCACAGGCAGCAAAACCAGGCATTCTTCCATCCACTAATTTAATCCCTTGTGTTCGCAAAATAGCATCATCAGTAAATCCTAACCAGATTCCTTTTGGTTCATCGCCAGTAAGATACTTTAAAGCTTCAATGATCTCCTGGGCAA
The DNA here is from genome assembly GCA_009618505.1 of Clostridia bacterium. Next base: position 2,349 of record WJOQ01000042.1, read on the forward strand.
TAAGAGTAGCTATCCCGGCATCTAGAGTATTTCCCAAATAAGGTAACCAGAGTTTTTCGGTTACTAAGGGAGGCAGAAGATATTTAGCCTCTTGTAGAGCCTCTTTTACGTCTTTCAGGCTCTTAACCTCTAATCCCAAAATAGCATATATAAGGGGAAGATAATAGGCTGTATTGGGAAAAGCTACTTTCCCTTCCGGCCCTTTCTCTTCCATCAGTTTATTCAGTTTTTGCTCGGCTTCCTTTACATATTTGTGTGCTCCTCGAATAGCTGCAGAGGCAATTATCCTAGACATATTTCCTCCTCCTTAAATTCGTATATCGTATTTAGTATATAGTATATCGTGACCCCTCATTCTAGTTCTTACTGATACATCATCGGCTTCAGCTTCAAAGCCTTGCGTTTCTTATTCATATGCTCAATCATCAAGTGAGCCGCTTTTATAGGGTCAGCC
>WJOQ01000319.1 GCA_009618505.1 Clostridia bacterium
ATCTGGATAATGCTGATAAACAATTCCAGGCAGGATTAATAACCAGAGATGAATTGTCTTCCAAGGAAGTAGACTTCAAGGAAGCTTATCTAGAATTACAAAAGAGCAAAGGGAGCGCTTATGTCGCCTATTTGAATTTACAAGTTAGTGCGGGAGAAAGACTAGATTTAGGTGGGAAAAATGAAGATTAGGAAGAGGGGGCTGTTCTTTCTCTTTACTGTCTTATTCACCCCTCTTTTTATTGCTGGAACCGGGTTGTCTAATTCTATTACCCTACAAGATGCTGCCAAAATGGTTCTGGCAAATAATGAGCAAGTTTTGAGTGTACAAGCTTCTCTGGAGATAGCCAGATTAAATCTGAAACGGGCCCAGAAGCTTTTCGCTACCCCTCATATAAATCTTAATGTTGATCCCTGGCAGGGAAAGTATGATATTGAAAGAGAGACTTATCAGAGGCCAAGCGAATTTATGATATCCGGGACAATGAAATTCTCTCAGGGGACCGACATTGGCCTTAACTACCGGGGAGCATATGACTATGAGGAGGGAGGTTATGATGATTTCTATACTCTGGAACTGCATCAGAGCCTCTTCCAGGACCAGAGTCTTACTCCTTCTGCTCTGGAGCTTTATAATGCCCGCATAGCTGCAGAAAGAGCTTATCTTGCTCTGGAAGACATAGAAAAAGAGATTATTCTATCTACGGTGAGGAATTTTTATCAGCTTCGGGACATAGGTAATTCTCTCAGTTTGACCAAAGAAAGAATAGCTCTGAGCCAGGAAGAACTGGCAGGAACTACCGAAAAGAAGGATTCCGGGCTGGCTGGAGAGTTAGACGTACTCAAGGCGAAAATTGAGCTGGCAGAAAATACTGAACAACTGAATGAATTAGAAAATCAGTTAGCGCTGGTTAAAGATCAATTTTATCATTCTATTGGGGTAGAGAAAGATACTCTCTTCATTCTCTCGCTTCCTCAAGAGAAAAAAGTGAGAGAGAAAGCAGAAGAGCTGCTGGTTAAGGAAATCAGCCAGGAGATTGTTTTAAGTCAGAGTGAGCTCAAACAAGCACAGTGGACAATTGATGAAAAGCGTCTCCAGCTTAGCAGAAAAGAAGAGGAACTCTCTTCTGATTGGTTACTGACGGTGGGTTATACTTCGGAAAGGGCAACTTTGGATGGGATTACTCCTGCCCAAGGGCAGATAAAGATAGGGGCAACCTACAATCTTTTTGATGGAGGTCGAGCTAAATTATCAGTACAAGCAGCTCAAATGGAGCTGGCCAAGGCTGAGAGAAATCTTGAAAATCTAAGAAAGACAGCTCAATTTGGTCTCTCTTCTCAGAAAAATGCCTTGAGAGAAGCTCTATCTCAATTTAATTTGTGGAAGTTAAAGAAAGACGAGATAAAATTAAAAGGCGAGTTAGCTCAAGAGCAATTTACCCTGGGCATTATCAGCAGCCAGGAGTTAAAGGAGTTTCAATTGCAGGTAATACAATTGAAAAATAGTTATCAGTTAGCCTTGCATAATCTTTTGACTTCCTATTTTTCTTATAGGTTATCCTTGGGTATGAATATAGATTTTGACGAGGTGATAGGTAAATGAAAAAAAGGAAAAAGATAGTTATTTGGGTAGTGGTAATAGCTGTAGCTGTAGTAGGGGTTTATTATTTATATGGAAAGTTTTTTTCTTCTAAGGAGGAGACACAATCTTTTTCTCTTTCTCCAGAAAACATCATAACGGTAGAAGGGGGAGATATTATCAGGACGGTTGATGCTTTTGGACAGGTTAGACCAAACAGAGAATCTTTCTTAGCTTTTGACAGCAGCGGCATAGTGGAGAAAATTGAGGTGGAAGAAGGACAGGAAGTTGAAAAGGGTAAGGTCCTGGTCCGCTTGAAGAACGCGCAACAAAAGAGCCAACTTCTGCAGGCAGAAAATGCTTATAAAATAGCAAAAGTGGATGCTTCTTCCAGCGAACTTAAGGAAAGAGAGCTTGCTTATGAGGCAGCCTTAGAAAGTTATGAGAAGACTTTTATCACAGCTCCTTTCTCCGGGGAGGTGGCAGAGATTCTTGCCTATGAAGGAGATTCTGTCTCTGGCTCTAGCCAGATAATCTATCTGGTCAATCGGGACAAAATCTATGTTGATGTAAATATCGATGAGGTAGATATCCAAGAAATTTCTCTAGGGCAACAAGCCGAGATAACTTTTGATGCCTACCCTGAGCTAGAACTACCCGCCCTGGTAGATGGTATATCTCCTTTGGCAACGGGGATGGGTGGAATCACCGTAGTAGAGGTAACTTTACAGCTTACCCAGAGCGACCCTCGTATTATGTCCGGCTTCTCCGCTGAAGTAGAAATTACGGTGGAAGAGGTTCATAATGTAGTACGGGTTCCTATAGAAGCGGTGGTGGAAAGAGGAGGAATGCATTTTGTTCTGCTGATGACCGAGAATGAACCGCAGATGACCATGGTGAGAGTAGGAAAGGGCAATGACGAACATATCGAGGTGCTATCTGGCTTAAAGAGGGATGATAGAATTGCCGCCAATGCCTATCAAATATTTGAACAATTCCAGCAACAGGCAGGAGATGCTGAAGGGAGAGGAGGAATGTTTCCTGGTATGCGAGGAGGAGGTGGAACGATGCGTCTGGCGCCTCATTAAGAAAATGAAAAAACCATTTATTCAAGCTAACAATATCTGGAAAATATATTATATGGGAGAAGTAGAGGTCCCTGCTATAAGAGGAATCAGCCTGGAGATTGAAAAGGGGGAATTCATTGCCATTATCG
>WJOQ01000033.1 GCA_009618505.1 Clostridia bacterium
GGTCTCCTGAGAAAGACAAAATAGACTATTACCAGGACCAATACTGCTATCAATAAAAAGAGAAGCACTATCCCCTTTTTTCTCTACTTCACTACTCTTTTGACCTGGATTGCCTTTTGCCTGTCTTTCCTGCCTTCGGCCACCTCGAACTTTACCTGCTCGTTTCGCTGCGGGTTATAGTCACGATCCAGCACGTCCGAAATATGAAAAAAGAGATCTCCCTGCTTATCTTCCCTAGCTATAAAACCATACCCTTTTTTTTCATTATAGATCTTGACTATTCCTCGATACACTTTTTCTTTACTCATTATTTTATTTCCTCTCAATGCCGGACTGCCTTAGTGCCAAGCAGTGGTAAAAGTAGTCACAAGCTAGGGGATACCAGCTTTTGACAAAGCAGCCCCGGTTGTTGTTATCAAAAAATCGCTATAATATAGAACTAGCTTGATAAAATTACTTTGATATAGCCTTTTCAATTTTCAAGATGACGTGTAAGTCTCATTTCCTCATCAAAACGCCTATATAAGCCTCTATGAGCGTCTTTTTTCATTGTGCTTTGTTCAGCTCTCTATTGATCCGCCAGGCTTGACCTTTAATTTCCTTCAAACACTTCTTACCTTCCGGAGTCAAAGTCTCACCAGTTCTGATTATATCTGCGCTGAGGATAATGACAGTCAACGCCTGCTTGCATTGTTGCACAATTTCGCTATATTTCTTTGTGAGAGTCTTCTTCACGATTCTCTCCTGTGGGGGCTTGGTCTTAGGCACCTATCCGGGCCAAGCCTTCTCAATATTTTTTTCTGAGATAGCAGTCCACCGATCCTTCCCACCTGCCTAACTATATCCTCAACTCTGTCTTCCTGTTTGGTGTTAAACGAACTTCGCAAAATAAGAGCCAGGGCGTTCTTTATTTCGGCTGTTTTCTCGTCATTTATATAGGCCATTCAAAAATCCTTCCTTAGCCCGCCTCTATCATCCCCTTATTGATAGACCGCCACTTAGTAGGTGATTTAATAGGAACTTAGTGGCACACTTACCTAGACGGGCTTTTCTTATACTAGATATTAACCCCAACTGCAAAACTAATAAAAAGTCCGGAGCAATCGGTAGAGCAAGACTCAAGACAGCGATACCCAGGATATTCAGCTTTCGCTGAAAGGTACCTGACCTCACTAGACAGGACGAATTGACTAAATCTGTACTCTGTTCCTATCAATAGTTGCCAGCCTATGGGAGAGTCCGTATAGCGTGCGTCCTCGTAGGTATTCGACTCGATTGTCAACTCAGAGGCGAAAATACCCATGCCTGCACCGAGATAGTAGCCTACTTTACTCTCAGGGAGAACCCGATAGACAACACTCAATAGAGTGGGAGAAGTGGAGCTCTCGAAATAATATGTACTCGGGTTGGTAAGACGATGGTAGTCAGCTATCCCGCTGAATTTGAAGGTGTCTAGTCGGATCCCCCAATTTTCTGTAAAATCGTATCCAGCCGAAAGAGCTAAACCACTTCCCGGGCTTAGATTTTCCCAGACATCATAAGCAGGACCAGCCTTATCTAATCCATCCTTGAGATCTCCATAATTAGGGGAGTAGTAGAATCCGTTCCCCTTGATCCAAAAAGAGCCACTTGCAGGCAGGACAAAAACACAAAGAGCCAAAAGAACTACAACAAACACTTTTGCTTTGATGATCCTCTTTTGCTTCATTTCTTTCTCACCTCCTTCCCTTTATCTTTAAGGGTTGCTTTCAATTTTTGCTCACTATCACAAATTCACAACGCAGAGGGTCATAGCGTAATTTCTCCCCTTTTTGCAGAGTGATATATTTCCCTTGTAGGGGATCGAACCCGAGTTTATGAGCCCCAACGATATATTTCCCTTGTAGAGGGTGAAACAGAAGTTTTTGCCCTACCGAAAGTTTACCCGGGTCAAGAGGATCCCGAATAAGTTTTTTTCCTTTGGCCAGGGAAACATAGTTCATTGTTTGCTCATCAAAAACGAGTTTGCGTCTATTATCTATACGCTTACCGCTAAGCGGGTTAATACTCATCTTCATTTTTTCGACCTTTCAGATATTTTCCTCACTTTTACCGCTTTTGTCCCTCTCGGGCTTTCTTCAGGCTCAAAGAAAACTTTATCTCCTTTCTCTATCTTTGAGTCTTCCTCAAGCATCGAGATATGGAAAAAGTAATCCTTCCCCTCAGACTTGATAAATCCAAAGCCCCTCTTTCTATCGAACCACTTGATTATGCCTTTCATAACTCCCCCTTAAAATATCTTTAATCTCCAAGACTTGACGTTTGACCTCCTTTAACCTTTCTTTTCGTTGCTCAAACAACCTTCCCTGACAAGACATAAATTCTACCTGGTGCAAAATAACAGTTAAACAGTGCCGGATTTTCTCTATCTGCTGATTTGTCATAACTTCGCCCTTTCTATTATCAAGGGCAATCAGGGAATCCCTGATTTTCGACTTCGATTTACCTGACTTTTTCTGAAGCCTTTTCTTCTCATCCTTTAAAATATCTCTAATTTGCAAAATCCGACCTTCGATTTCTTCCAATCTTAGTTTTCGTTGCTCAAGCAAAGCTCCGTAATAAGATAACATTTCTACCTGCTCCAAGATAGCAGCCAGGCAATCCCGAATTTTGTTTATCTGCTGATTAGTCATAGGTACCCTCTTTCAAAATCTCTATAATAAAGAACTAGCTTGATAAAATTACTTTGATAGACGAGTCCTGTTTTTTCATAGGTCATATAGGCTGCCCTGCCTTGAGAAAGTCCCTGTGTGAGCCTCTATGAGCGTCTTTTTTTTGAGCAGGAGAGGTAAAATCCTGATTTAGGCTGATTTTGCGGTTGAGGGGTAATGTTTCCCCCCTGGAGAGATGTCTCAGCACAATTGTTCCGTCGCCGACCTAGTTACGAGATATTATATAAGATATTGTTATTCATAATAGTTTCTTCTCAAAGGATCTCTGTTATTGATTTCGCTATCCTCTCAGTTTGCCTTTTTATTTCCTTCAGCCTGAACTGGCTTAGCTCGGTCAATTCTTGTTCTTCCAGGATATAATCCGCCTCTACCAGAATAATCATCAAGCCTTCTTTGACTGTCCGCTGCACCTCGCTATACTTGTTTTTGGGAGTATTGCCCATAGTTTGAGACATATTTGCTTTTTATTTTAGCTCCCCAATGTTTTCCCTGATTTTACAAATTGCCTCCAGTATTTTGTCTACATTCTCCTTTTCCAAAAGGAAATCCTTACCTAAAGCTATTATCTCTGATTGATAGACCCGCTCGGCTACAGGACAACTAACTTTAGAATAATCAATCTTTTTTCCATAAAATGAACAACTAGTAGGGCAGCCTGTTCTTCCAAAGGCATTGTTTCTAAAAATAGGGTATCTATAGACAGGGTTATTGTGTGCTCTACTACCGGGGACCCCCTCTGCTACCAAAGCTTGCATAAATTTATCTCGAGGAATACCATCCCATTTAGAGGCGTCATACCTTAAAAAGTAAAAGTAATAGCCTCTTTTAGTTATTCGAGGATCTCTTTTCAAAGCTCGCAGTCCTTCCACTTTCTCTAACTGGCTAGCAAAATACTCACCATTTTTATATCTTATCTCTGTCTGTTCATCAAGACGAGAAAGCTGAACCAACAAAAGTGCTCCCAGGAACTCAGACAGTCGACTATTTCCGGCAGGAAGATAATGCACATATTTATCTCGTTTAACCATTTCTTGCAAAGCAGGCTTGGCACCGCTAAATCTAGCTAAGTCTTCAGACCTTCTACCAAAGTCACCGTAGGCACTACACTTATTCATTAGATCCTCATTGCTAGTGGTCACAATTCCACCTTCGCCACAAGTTAACGGCTTACCCATTTGAAAACTAAAGCAGCCCATATCACCAATTGAACCTACCCTCTTACCTCTCCATTCTGAGCCGTGAGCTTCAGCAGCATCTTCTATGACTAAAAGGTTATGTTCTTTAGCAATCTCCATAATGTGGTCCATATTTGCTGGGTAGCCTCCGTAATGAACTGGCATTATGGCTTTGGTTTTATCAGTGATAGCTGCATGAACTGCCTTAGGCGATATTTGATAGGTCTCGGGATCAATATCAACGAATATAGGGATGGCATTGGCCAGTATTACCGCGGTAGCCGAGGCGACAAAAGTAACCGCAGGAATAATCACCTCATCACCCGCTTCTATTCCACCTGCTTTTATGGCAACAACCAATGCGCTTGTCCCGTTATTAGTAGCTATAGCATATTTTGTTCCAATCCATTTAGCGAATTCTCTTTCAAATTGAGCTACTTTAGAATCGAAATCAAACCCGGCAAGACTACACCAGTGACCACTTTCTAATACATCGATCAAAGCTTTTTTATCAGCATCATCAAAAACTGGCCACTTAATTTTTAACCCCTCCGGAATTGTTGGTTTTCCACCCTTAATTGCTAATTTTGCCATATCACTCCATCTCCTTCTATTTTTTTAAGTAGTTTTGTAAGTCCGAGCTTCCTCTAAAGCCGAACAAATTGCCTCAATATTTTCCAAGGGATCGTTTGGGCTTGGCTCTCCATAGATCATTAATCCACCTTGAGGAGAGTTAAGCTTCTTTACCACTTCCCTTACCTGCTCTTTTATATCTACTGGTTTACAAGAAGCAAACTCTATTTATAAGGATCAGCCGCATCTCTGAGACCATCTCCTAAAAAGTTAAAGGCCAGGACAGTGATGACAATGAAAAGACCGGGAATTAAGAGCCAAGGATGATAAGCGACAACACGTATATGTTGAGCATCTTGTAGTAATGTGCCCCAACTGACCGCTGGGGGCTGCATTCCTAAGCCTAAGAAACTTAAAGCAGTTTCTCCCAAAATCATATAAGGTACAGCTAAGGTAAGATGCACTATGAGAAAGCTTAGGAATGAGGGAAAAAGATGTTTTGCTATTATCCTAGCATCAGTTGCTCCAGCAATCTTGGCTGCCATAGCGAAATCTTCCACCCTTAAACTTATAAACTTTCCCCTTACGACTCGAGCTAGGCCACACCAACCGAAAATAGATAAAATTATGGTGATAGCAAAATAAGTCTTAATTACTGACCAATTTCTTGGTACTGCTGCCGATAAAGCTATCCAGAGAGGCAAAGTAGGTAAGGATATAAGCAGGTCGACCATTCTCATAATGATATTATCAGCAGCTCCACCACAATATCCGGAAATACCACCTAATGTTATCCCAAGTAGAAAGCTTATAAAAACGCCCACTAGACCGATAGATAAAGAAATTCGACTAGCATAAAGATTACGAGAGAATAAATCTCTACCTAATTTATCTGTTCCACAGAGAAAAATGGGCTCACCTTTGGTGCCAAAAAAATGAAGATTGGTGTTAAACAAATCCCACAATTTATAGGTTTCGCCTTGTACAAAGAAATAAATGGGATATCTTTTGCTCTTATCTATGGTGAATGTCCTGCGGAAGGTTTCTGGATCTATTTTTCTTTTCAAGCCATAGACAAATGGTCGAAGTTGAAAGCCTTTGTCTTTATCAAAGAAATGTATCTTTGAAGGAGGGGAGTGTATATAAGAAAAATCTGTAAGGTCACTATAAGGAGCAAAAAATTCACAAAATATGCCTAAAAAATAAAAAAGGCCAAGTACAAGGACAGCCATTGAGGCCAACTTATGCTTCTTAAACTTTCGCCACATAAGCTGCCATTGAGAAGCTAAGTAATATTTTTCTTCATTACTAATCTCTTTCTTATCTCTCATTTTCAAGTTACTTTTTCATAACGAATACGAGGGTCTATCCAAACTAATAGAATATCAGAAATAAGAGATCCGGTTATAGTTAAAGTACTTAATATCAGTATAAAACTTCCTGCTAGATACATATCCTGGCACAACAGTGCTCGCAGGAGTAAAGGTCCTGTAGTGGGTAAGTTTAGTACTATAGCTGTAATGGTCTCTCCTGAAATTATAGCAGGAAGTGTCCAGCCAATAGTACTAATTATAGGATTAACAGCTACTCTTACTGGATATTTGAATAGTAAGCTTCTTTCTGCAACTCCCTTAGCTCGAGCAACAATGACATATTGCTTTCTTAACTCATCTAGTAGGCAACTCCTCATAACACGGATAAGCCCAGCTGTACCGGCCGTTCCAATAACTATTATGGGAATGGGGAGATGTTTTAACATGTCAATAAATTTGCTTATACTCCAAGCTGTATCTGCATACTTAGAAGAAAAAAGACCAATACTTGGAATACGAAGATAGGCAAAAAATATCCACATAAACACAAGTGCTAAAAGAAAATTAGGAGTGGCTAAGCCAATAAAACCACCTGCAGTGAAAACATAATCACCAATGGAATATTGATGAGTAGCTGAGTAAATTCCTATAGGTATAGATACAACATAGGTGAAAATAAGGGTGAAAAAGGATATAACTACTGTCAAAACTAACCGTTCTTTTATTAACTCACTTACTGCCTGACCCCATTCAAAAGAGCGGCCAAAGTTGCCATGACGGATAATTTTCCAGATCCACATAAAATACTGCGTATATATAGGTTTATCTAGACCATACTGCTCGGTAAGTGTTGCAATTTGCGCTTCATCAACATCTGCGCCCGACTGTCTTAAGCGCATTATTTGCTCAGTTAGAATGTCACCAGGTGGAAGTTGAATAATAATAAAACTAATAACAGAAACAACTGCTACTAAAAAAATCAAATATATAATGCGTCTAATTATATAACTTAGCATTTTCTTCTTTTTTTTGAACCTACCAGTGCAGGTTTAGGTGCTGAGTTTTTAAGCCCAGCACCTGTTAGTTGGAGTGTAGATCAACGTTCAAAGAAAAGTTGATTTGCATTAGACTGTAGCCATTCAGCGAAGTACTCTTCTTGATTCTCAGGGCAATTTTGCAAATTCTTTGCTACCACTGAAAGATTAGGTTGATCACATACTGTGCCAATGTGCCATAGGTTCTCTGCTTGCGAGCGTAGTATCTCTTTAGCTGCTTTTGATCTTTCCTTCTCAGAGGGAGTAGTTAGCATTATTTTTCTTAGCTCAAACAATCTTTTTATCTCTGCTGGAGGTTCTTCTCCCTTTTCTCCTTCCGTGGTATACCATAGAGTCCACAACGGAGCGAAGCTGGCGAATACCTCATAAGGTACTTCAAAGACAGGAACTATAATAAAGTTATCATCTATCGCATGGCAATGTTGAAGAACTCCAACAGCAATTTGATTCGCAGCCTGGAGTTCACCCCATAGTGATGGTTGTGAAAACTTCATACTTGTCTCGATTCCTAGCTCTCGCCAATTCTTTGCTACTATCTCAGTGGTGGGTTCAATAAGCTCATGTTGAGGTTGATAATCTATGGGAAGAGTTAATCTCTTACCATCAGGTCTCAAACGCCAGCCTTCTTTATCTCGTTTATCCAATCCCATCTCATCCAGGAGTTGGTTGGCTTTTTTCGGATCGTATTGTGCGTAACTCGTAATAAATTCTGGCTCCATAAACGCACTTGTTGTACTTATCGTAGATTGTGCAGGTCTGGCAAGTCCGAGAAATACAACATCGTTTATTTTCTCGCGGTCAATTCCTAAGGATAAAGCTATCCGAAATCGTTTGTCTTGTACAATTTTCCGCCAACCAAGGTCTGGATATGTAAGATTCAAGTGGTAGTGAACCTTTGTTCCAAGGTCGGTCCTCAAGGGTAATAGGCGATAACCACCTCTTTCCTCATTTTCCTTAAAAAGAGGATAATTAGGTATTCCTAATTCAAATTGGTAATTTAATTCTCCGTTTAGAATCTTCATTGTGATTACTTCAGGATTTGACATTAGCTCTACTCTAATTTTATCGATGTAAGGAAGCTGATTTCCTTCGCAGTCTACTTTCCAATAGTATGGATTACGCTCGAATACAGTTATGCCAGGTTTTGGCTTATCTGTCATTATCCAAGCACTGAGGCGAGGAAAGTTAATGCAGACTGGTTTGAGAGACCAAGTGTTTGATCCATCCATCTCCAAAAAGAGTCTCCACCATTCTCCTTTACCAAATCCTGCTTTCTTTATCAGGGGTTCTAGATTTTCCAAAGAAGTGTAACGTGGATGGAAGTTTTTCATATGGTGTTTAGGCTTGAACCACTCGGGAGACCAAATATAGTCATACAGCATTAAAGGAAATGCTCCATAAGGAGCAGCGAAACTTATACGGAATGTGTAGTCGTCTATAGCTTCCAGTTTCATTGGTTTCTCATTGACCACAAACTTAGAGGGGAATACAGGAGTGAGTTTTTTGTTCATGAGTACGTCTTCGTATTGAAAAAGTATATCATTAGTGGTAAAAGGTGCGCCATCAGACCACTTTATTCCTTTTCGTAGATACAGAGTAAATGTCTTCGCATCTTCACTTATTTCCCATTTTTCAAGTATACTTGGAATGACTTTAGCGGTATCATAATCAAATCCTAATAGATTGCCACTCTCAGCCCCACCCATTATCCAATAACCTCCAGACCAGGTAGTGCCAGTATTTAGCATTCCGCCATAGTAACCTATTTTCTCAAAGGGCTCTATCACTAAGGGTTTTTCAGGAAGTCTCTCTTCTATTGGCGGAAGTTCGCCTGCAGCCACCTTTACTTTAAGACTATGAGCTTCATTGAATCTTTCTATTTTTTCTCCTGTGAGCTCTGTATAGTTTCTTGGGCTATTGTATACTTTTATGTGTCGTTCAAATCCTAACACTGACCTTGCCGTCAGTAAACATAATACTCCTGCTAGCAGTACTACTACTAATTTTCTTATCACTTTAATCTCCTTAACTTAATTTAATTTTTTGTTTCAATCTTCTATGTAATCTCCCAATCTCAAAGAATGTAGCTAATAATCTCATCACCTCTCTTTTTGCTATTAAGTTTTTCTTTGATGATCAGGAGTTGCGTTATGAGTTATTCGTTTGAAGTCCTCATCATCTTAAAATATTCTTGGAGGATTCTCTGGACCATATTAGAAAAAGACCGGCCCTCTTTTTTGGCTAGCTCCTCCACCTT
>WJOQ01000144.1 GCA_009618505.1 Clostridia bacterium
ATGTGGGGTCGGGGAAGATATTGTTTTTAGCTCTTGATTTCTTCCAGCCTCCTTTTAGGGACTGGCCAGGAAAATCCTATTTCTGGTTGGAAATATTAGAGGAGGAAACCAATTTTTCTATGTTTAGCCGGGGTATTTTGGATCCCCTTATTGAGCACTCTATTCTTTGGCCGGGCAGGTTTTACCTGGGACGAAGAGAAATAGGCTTCTTTGTGTTAGTCTATCTTGTGGTGATTGGTTTTTTCTATTGGTGGCTGAAAAAAAGAAAATTAGGATGGAAACTAAGGATCGGGCTAAGTCTGACTGTAGTTCTGTCTGCTCTGATTTTTTCTCTTTTTTGGGGGATGAAGATGCGAAAAGAGAACACATTTTTGGGGCAGGTAAGCGTTTTTTATAAAAAAGAAGGAGGCTCTTTGGCCAAAACGGAAAACTATTTTACCCTTTTTTCCCCTTACTACCAATCGGTAGAACTGGAATTTGATGAAAAGGTCTCTTTTGTAACTGCTCTTTCAGCACCTTCCAGGGAACGAGAATTCTTCAAAGACTTAGTAGTCTTTCTCCCTGAGGGAAAGATTCGCTGGACCTCGTCTTCTGATAGCTCTGCCTGGTCTTTTCATCTATTTCGCCTGGAAACTATCCTACCTTTCTCGCTGATAACAAAAACCACCCGAAATAAAGAAACTATAACGGTGAGCCTACAAAACTTGAATTCTTTTCCTTTGCAGGATTTATTCTTTCTATATGGCGAGCATAGCTCTTTGTTGAAAGAACTTCCTGCCTTCAATGAAGCTGATCTAACGCTTAATCTAAAAGAGAGGGAGACTTCACCTTCCTTCTCTTCACTCTACAATGAAGAAGTTAGATCCAAAGATCCCCGAATTGAATTAAAAACAAAGGTGCTTGACCAGATGTGGAATTTTGCAGGACCTTTGAAAAATATAGCTGCAAAATCTCCTGTATTATTGGTCTGGTTTGAGGAAAATCCTCAAACTTTGGTAAAGAGTTATCAGTCGCTCAATTGTGCTTTCATTGGCCTGGCGATAATACCGCTTTTTATAGCAGATAGCGTTTAGCGGATAGCGTATAGTGAAAAACGATTCACCATATCCCGAAGGTATTTAATATGATAAAACGCTTTCGTTTTGTTCTGGTAAATGACTTAAAAGCCTATCTGGGAGGGAGAACATTTAGCAAGATCTACCTCTCTTGTCTGATAATACTCTCTCTGCCGCTGATCATCATCTGGCCCACTACTCCTTCCTTGAGCTTTCAGGCGCCTCAGCTTCTTCTGGTGTTAAGTTGTGCGCAAATAGTTATCCTAACCTACCTTAGCGGAAGACTTGCTGTGGGTATTTCCCTGGATAAGGAAATTAGTTCTGATGATTGGCTAAGATATACTCCTCTCACCGCCCAAGAGATAGTACTGGGCAAATGGGGAGGGATTTTCCTCATTGTCCTCTTCATACTTTTTTCCTCATCACCCTTACTTGTTTTAGCTTACTTTATGGAAGGAGCAACCATAGAATCAGCATTGAGAGTCTATTTTCTCATTCCAATTCCTATCATTACGTTCATTAATCTTGGTCTTTTCTTCCGTTTTATGCTCGGCACTCCTACTATTTCTTCTTTTATCTTGAATATGCTGACTATTCTTTTCTTCTTAGGTCTTTTTTTGACCCGGACAACAAAAGTGGAGCTATTTTACTTGAATCCCTGGTTTCTTCTTTCTAGCTTGGTTTTATCCTTTCTTCCTCTTTTCATTTCTCTTAGGAAGTTAAAAAAGATAAAAAGAGGCTTTAGCTTATGAAAACTAAACAAATATTGGCTCTGAAACTAAAAGAGTTTAGCCGAAGATATCACTTTCTTCGCACAGAAAAGTGCTTAGTCAATTGGTTTCTTTGCACTCTAAGTGCCTATTTAGCTCTTTTGCTTTTTGATAAATTTGTCTCTCTACCTTCAGCTTGGCCGCTATTCTTTTTTGTTTTTTGTGGACTAGGTATAGCCATATATTTGATATTAGATAGACAGCAGCGAATCTCATTTTTTTGGCTTGCCTCTCAGATAGATAAGAAGCTGGGATTGGAAGAAAGAGTGAGTACAGCCTGGGAATATCAGAGCCGGAAAAGACCGAAAGAGTTGATTCAGTTTTTGACCAAAGATGCTCTCTGCCACCTACAAGGAGTAAGAACTAGCCAGGCATTCCCCTACCGTTGGTTTGAGAGAGGTAAATATGTAATTTACTTACTTATAGGTATCTCATTAGTTTCTTTCTCCAGCTACTTTCTTCCTTTTCCACCAAGAGGCAAAATTGATTTTCCTGATTTATTCCAGGAAGAAGGGCAACTATTGATGAATCTGGGGCAAAAATTGATAAGAAGGGGGGAAGAGAATGTTGAACGAGCCTCTCTTCTAGCTTTGGAAATGAGAGAATTGGGAAAGGATATCTATTATGAAAATTTAGAGGAAGAGCAAATCTTCCACGCCTATCATCAGCTTAGTCAGGAGATCGCTGCTGCCCTGAAGAAAACTGCCACATCCCTTTTGGGGAAATTAGAAGGACTGAGAGAGGAAAAGGGAGGAGCTATCCATGAGAATCAACTTTCTAAACTAATCGAAGCTCTTGAGAAAGAAGATTATCAGGGGGTAAATGATCTCCTGCAACAATATCCCCTGCAAGAGCAAATCGATGAAATAGGAGAATTGCAGGCTTTACAAATGATGGAGAAAACCTTAAGAGAAAGTTACCAGCGATCAAAAGAGGAACTGGGAAAAAAGGAAAGTGACCAGGAA
>WJOQ01000143.1 GCA_009618505.1 Clostridia bacterium
CTGAGGCCCAATAGGGATAAGCCAAAGAAGAAAAGGAAAAGAAGGACCAAGGCTGGAATGGAGCGAAAAATCTGCTCATAGATTGAGCTGAAAATAGCCACCCCTTTTCCCCCGTAGACCTGGCCCAAAGCTAGAGGTATACCGACCAGCAGTCCTAGAGCCAGAAGTAAAAAGGTCAGCTCCAGTGTAACGAGCGTACCTTTTAGAAGGAATGGCAAACTATCCCATACAAGAATTAGTTTTTCGATACTTCTTCGCCTCCTTCTAATAATAGTGGGAAGAGGACAGTTTCATTCTCCTCTTCCCACTATACATATCTTAAAGACATTCCCTATTCACCAAAGTATTTAGTCACCAGCTTATCCCATTCCCCTGAAGCTTGTAGCTCCTTCATTGCCTTGTTTATCTTAACCAAGAGCCCATCGGGATCTCCTTGCTGAACCAGGAACCCAAATTCCTCCCCCGTGATGAGGATACCCGCTATTCCGATTGCCTCTTCCTTGGCTACCGATATTCGCGAGGCCGGCTCATCTTGAACAACGGCGTCCAGGTTTTTATTAACCAGATCGAGTACCGCCAGAGGATAAGTCTCGTACAGCTTGAGTTCTATATCTACTCCTTGATCAATCAAGTTCGTCTGAATCCAGTCAGCTCCGGTTGTTCCTCTTTGAGCTCCAATGCTGCGACCATCCTTCAATGCAGTGACCATATTAAGGCCAGAATCCTCACGAACCAGAACCGCCTGGTCTGATTTCCAATAGGCCTCAGAGAAGTCTATTACTTCCTCTCGTTTGTCAGTGATGGTAAATCCTGAGGCGCCTATGTCATAATTGCCTGCTACAACTCCTGCGATGATAGAATCGAAGGCTATATCTTTGATTTCGACCTCGTAGCCCTCCAAGTCGGCAATTGCTCGCATCACATCCAGGTCAAAGCCCACATAATTGCCGGCTTCATCCTTCCATTCAAAGGGCGGCCAGGAAATATCCGAGGCAACAACATAGACTTCTTTTTCCACTGGGATGATTTCAATAGGTGCCTCTTCAAGAGACCTTGACACAAAAAAAGCAACCACAACCACAACTATCACTACCCCAATCATATAAATGACTTTCTTCATTCTAATCCCTCCTCTTTTCTTACCATCTTCTACCTCCTTTTCTATTTGACTCTTTTATAATATATAATCTTCCAGCTGTCAAATTTCTATATTGGGAGCCTGAGTATCCCTACCCTACTCCTTAACATATAAAACCTACCATATTAGAAAAAAATAAATAACTGGTATAGACAAAACTATTTCTGAGAAGAAATCTTTGAAGCGCGTTTCTTCATTATAAGTGAAAGATTATACATGTCATTCGGAATTGCTTTTATTAAAGGGAGCCAGAGAAAAGCGCATGGTATCCAGAAAATTATGGAAATGTAAAGGACAAAAGTTAAACCAAATTTATCGGCAAGAATGCCACCCACCAAAGGACCGATTCCTCCTCCCATTACATCGGTAAGATTAGCCACGGAAAGCATTATACCACGATTTTCTGGCACGTTAACATCCAGAAATATCGCCCTTATATTTGGTCCGGCTATAGAAGCGATGCTAATTCCAATAAAGCCAATCAGAAGGGGTAATAAGATATGTAAAAAACGAGGATGAGCAGGAGCTGGATAGGCTATTACAGCAGCTATAAAGGGTATAGCCCCCAGGATGGCAACTATACATAATATTGTGCGCCAGAGAACATTTTTCTTACGCAGGAAATCGCCCAGATACCCACCGTATATATTGCCAACCATTTTTGCTCCACCAAAGGCCAATCCGAAAAATGTGGCCATAGGAATACTAAGTCCTTTTTCCTGAGCGAAAAAGGTTATAACCCATATCGGTAATACTCCCCAGGGGATACAACCGGCAATACTCTGCAGGTTCAAAAAAAGATTGGTTCGAATACTTATAACCCTTTTAAAATCCGAAAGCTTGGCTTTATAGCTGTAGGTTAGTCCACGTTTGATGAGTTCCCTAAGCGCCGGTTCAACTCTGCCTCTTTCTGGCTCTTTGGCTAGAAAATAGAATAAAGGAATGAGAATAAAGTTAGGAAGAGCGATAATGGCAAAGGGATATCTCCAATTTAATCTGGGGCCAATTGTTCCCGCTATGGCTGCTCCCATTAAGTAGCCCAGTCCGGCAGCAAATAGGAACCAGGCAAATCCTTTTCCTCTTTCTTCAGGAGAAAAGTAATCCCCCAGGAGCGATGAGCCGACCGGTAAAAGAATACCTATTCCCAGACCTGTCAAAGACCGCATAATAAAAAGTTGGCTATAACTCTGAACAAAAGCTGTTAAGAAACAGGGAATTTCACCCAGGATGGTTCCCATGACAAGCAGTTTCTTCCTTGAATATTTGTCCGCCCAGTAACCCCATAATAGAACCATCAATGCGCCGATAACAATAAATACCGAACTTATTGCTCCCATCTGGGTATGGCTTACCCCAAACTCAGCTTCGATAAGAAGATAGTTGGGAACCAGAGCTGCCTGATCAGCAGTTAAGAAAATAGCTATCAGTATCAACCCAACTATTCCCAGATATTCTCTTTCTTTTACCATATCTCTATCCCGTACTCCCCCACCCTGCTCGTCCTCTCTCTGTGTGATCTAGCTCCTCAACAACTTTGATATCAGGAGTCTCCACTTTTTGAATAACTAGTTGACAGACCTTATCACCCTTTTTCACTTTAAATGACTTACCTCTGTCAAGATTTATCAGAATTACAGCTACCTCTCCCCCT
>WJOQ01000153.1 GCA_009618505.1 Clostridia bacterium
ACATTTGATGAGAGGTGGTGAGTAAAATGCCTCGAGGATTTGGTGGTAGAGGTTTTCCGGGAATGAGATACTGGGGACGGGGATATCCTTATCTTTTCGGGAGGGGACTTCCCTGGCTGCCGAACTGGGGGGCTGCTCCTTACGCCCCTTATTATCCCCTAGCTATGCCCGGATATCCAGGAGCAGGGTATTCTCCCTATTATAGAGGAGGATTAGGTTACCCTCATTACGGCTGGTGAACCACTCTTAAATTTCAGAAAAAATGAGCTAAATGTAAAGAAAAGCTAAAGAATAAAATTTTACTTTAATCGAGGAGGTGAAAAATTATGCCACGCGGAGATGGAACTGGACCAATGGGAATGGGTCCTATGACAGGCAGAGGAGCAGGATACTGCGCAGGATTTCCTAGTCCCGGATTTATGAATCCCATAGGAGGTAGATTAGGCCTGGGGTTGGGTCGGGGCCGAGGTTTCTCGCCGTATGGTTACTATGGCGCAGGAGGATTTCCCAGCCTGCCTTACGCACCTTATCCAATGTACGGTAGCTCAGGAACAATGCCTTACAGTTTTCCGCAAGCCCCAGGTACTACTCCCGGAGCAGCTCCCTTTGCAACCGGGCCAAGCCCGGAGCAAGAGCTGAGTTTTCTGAAGGACCAAAGTAGCGTTCTAAAGAGTCAGATAGACCAGATTAGCTCTCGCATCAAGGAATTAGAAAAGATGGAAAAGCAAGAATAAAGTAAAAAAAGGGGAGAATCCTTTACTCAAAATCTAAAATATTAAGAGTTAGCAAAAGACGATTCTCCCCTTGAACTTTTTGAGAATCGAGCTAAAATAACAACAAGATTATTCTATAAAGGAAAAAGATATGCCCACGTATAAGTATTTATGTGAAGACTGCGGTGGAATAACCAAAATTTCCCACAGAATGACGGAAGATAAGACTCCTGATAGATGTATTCAATGTGGTAGTTCTAAACTACGTAGAGTATATTCGCCGGTGGGAATGTCAGCAAAGGGAGCCTCATCCACGCAAGCTAGCTCATGCTGTGGTAGAGACACCCCTTGTAGTGCTCCACCCTGTTCTGACAGTGGTCTTTGCCAAAGATAGAATTTCCATTTCTTTTGGTTGCAATGATTCTAGAGAATACGGTCATATCTCCCGGGATAGATTAGCAGCGGGAATCCCCTATTCAGAGCTGAGCATATTTGTTCCCGCCTTAATATCCGAAGTTTAAAAAACCACCCATTTTGGAGCGTTAATTCATTACTATTTTTCATACACTTAAGGAGGATAAAGTGCAAAAGATTGGTTCTGCAACCCTTTCATCTCAACAGCAGGATAAAATGAGAGAAAAAATCAACCAGCGGATGGACAAGATTAAGCACAAACTAATAATTATTAGTGGAAAGGGGGGGGTGGGTAAAAGCATGGTTGCAGTCAATCTTGCCTATGGCCTGCTTTTTCAAGGAAAAACAGTAGGTATTCTTGATATTGATATTCACGGGCCAAGTCTGGCTAAGATGGTGGGCATTGAAGATCGTAAGTTAAAAGTCTCAGATAATGAGGTCATAGAGCCGATTGCTATTACCTCCAGTCTAAAAATAGTTACCATCGCTTCCCTGCTTGAAGATGCCGACACTCCCATTATCTGGCGGGGACCCCTTAAGATGAAGCTAATATCACAGTTTTTGGGAGATGTCAACTGGGGTGAGCTCGATTATTTAGTTATTGATTCTCCTCCCGGTACCGGGGATGAACCCCTGAGTATAGTTCAACTTGTTCCAGGATTAAGTGGAGCAATAATTGTGACTACTCCTCAGGAAATAGCCTTGTTAGACTCCAGAAAATCTGTCAATTTTGTTAAATCTCTCAAAGTATCGATGATTGGAATAATAGAGAACATGAGTGGCTTAGCCTGTCCTCATTGTGGAAAGGAAATCGATCTTTTTAAAACTGGAGGAGGAGAAAGAGCGGCGGCTGATCTCAAGGTAGCCTTTCTGGGTAGAATTCCCATTGAACCAGCTATAGTAGATTCTACTGACCAGGGTAGGCCTTTTATCCGGGCTTACGGAAAGACCTCAACGGCAAGGCTGATGGATGAGATTGTAGGGAAAATTATGGCGAGAGTGGAGAATCAAGAATGAAAATTTTCAGGAAGACTAACTTGAGGAGACTTTCGAGAGGAAAGACCACTATCGAGCTAAAATAACAACAAGATTATTCTATGATTCGACCTAGCTCACAGGCAAGTGTACCTTCCTATTCTGGAGCACTAATTCATTATTGTTTTATATACACTTGAAGAAGGATAGCGTGCAAAAGCATAGTTGCAGTCAATCTTACCTATGGCGTGCTTTTTCAAGGAAAAAAGGGGAAATTAAGAAATGAGCATAATAGAAAATTATCAAAGGATAAGAAAAGAAATACCAGATAATGTAACTATAGTTTTAGCAAGTAAGACGAGAACTCCGGAAGAAATTATAAAAGTTATAGAAGCAGGAGCTACAGATATTGGAGAGAATTATATACAAGAAGCTGAAGGAATGTATAATTGTCTAGGTGAAAAAGCAAAAAAAGTAAGATGGCATATGATTGGAGCATTACAAAAAAACAAGATAAACAAAGCTCTTCCAATTTTTGATGTTATACAAACTGTTGACTCTTTAAAAACTGCTGTAGCTATTGACAGAAGAGTAGAAAGAGCAGGAAAAAAGATAATTCCTGTTTATATAGAAATAAACATCGGCAGTGAAATAACAAAAGATGGTCTAAAACCAGACTAC
>WJOQ01000142.1 GCA_009618505.1 Clostridia bacterium
CGAGGAGATGCTCCAGGTAGCTAAGAAGGCTAGGGTTAAATTGATGATTGCTCAGGTAATTCGCTTCTGGCAAGAATATGTTATATTAAAAAAAATCTATCAGACGGGTGAGTTTGGGAGGCTCCTCAGTATTACCTTAACTCGCCTTGCTTCTACTCCTACCTATGCCTGGGATAATTGGCTTACTGATGTAAAAAGAAGCGGAGGTGCCCTCTTAGACCTGCATATTCACGATACTGATTATCTACTGTATCTTTTAGGAAAACCTGTCTGCTTGGCTTCACGAGTCTCTACCGGTAGGCTCAAATATGCCCATGTCTTTACTACCTTTATCTTTCCCGATAAGGTGATAGCTTTCACCGAAGGTGGCTGGGATATGCCGGACAATTTCCCTTTTACTATGGCTTATACTGCTTTATTTGAAAAAGGAGCGGTCGAATTCAACTCAGGCAATGAGAAGACTTTAGCTATCTATAGGCCGGGGAAAGAGATTGAATACCCCACTGTAAAGCCTGAATTAAAGGCTAAGGCGAATGGAGGAGGGAATATTGCTGATTTGGGAGGTTACTTCTCAGAGATAAAGTATTTTATTGATTGCCTGAAGAATAATGAGGAACCTGGCCAAGCCAGTGCTCAATCAGCCAGAGATTCTTTAGAGATTGTGCTCAGTGAAATGAAGTCAGCCGACTCTGGCAGGATTATTGAGATAGAGTAGGTTCATCAAAATAGCCTCACTTAGTTTAGGGAAGCCGCATAAAGGATAAAATGAAGTTATCCTCGCTACTTATGAAAAACAACCTTTCCTTCTACAATGGTGGACCAAACAGACCAGTCTCCATCTAATATGACTAAATCTGCATCCTTACCTACTTCGATTTTCCCCTTTCTATTTTGAATGCCGAGAACTCTAGCCGGATTTTCTGTAACCGCTTTTATTCCTGCATTTAAAGAACACCCACTAAACCGAATAAATCGCTCTAATAATTGGTTTAAGCCTAAAGAAGTGCCCACTAAAGTCCCATCGAAATATCTTGCCGTGCCCTTTCGTGACTCATACTCAACTCCACTGTAGGTATACCTTCCTTCAGGAAGTCCCATAGCCTGCATGCCGTCCGTAATTACGATACACCTATCCTCTCCTAATAAATCATAGGTAAATCTTAATATTTCAGGACGTAGGTGAACTCCATCGGAGATTATTTGAGCAGTAACTCTTTTTGCCTGAAAGATGGCTAGAAGGGGTCCTGGCTTTCGATGATGAAAGGAAGGCATAGCATTAAAAAGATGGGTAACATGGGAAATACCTGCTTTCATCCCCTTTAAAGTCTCCTCGTAGGAAGCATTAGAATGACCAAAGGAGGCAACTATTCCCTTTTTTAGGAGAGTTCCTATAATTTTTAGATTTCCCTTTATCTCTGGAGCTATAGTCATTATGCGAAGTTTTCCCTTACTATAATTCAAAATCTTCTTAAAGATTTCTAAAGAGGGAGAAGATATGCAATCAGGTAAAATCATACCCTTTTTTGCCGCAGAAATAAAAGGACCTTCAAGATGAATGCCAAGAAGATTGGCTCCTCCCAAATCACTTCCCACGCTCTTAGAGGCAACTTCTAAATGATGATTATCTTCCTCTGGGCGAAAAACAGTAGTAGCTAGGAAACTGGTAGCGCCAAACTTTGCACAGGTACGGGAGATAACCTCAAGTGATTCTTTCCTGCCATCAAGCACATCAGCCCCGCCAGCTCCCTGAATATGTAAGTCAATAAAGCCAGGAGTTACTATTCGACCTTCCGCATCAAGAACTTTTGCAGAGGGATAAACCTTTTTGACCTTTTCAATCTTAGCAATAACTCCATGTTCCAAAGAAATATCACTTTCTTTGATCTCCTTAGAGGACGGATTTAAAATTCTACAATTTTTTATTAATAGATTCTTAGTCATCTGAAGACCAGGTTCGACTATAATGACAGAAAAGGAGAAAACTTGAGGAAAACTAAACTGTGGCAATTTCGGGAGAGAGAATCTAGACCCTAAGGCAAACTCCTCCTCTCACCAAAAATCCATTCCAGATGCCTGCATCCAAAAGAAGATAGAGATTCTTAGTTACCTCAACACTAAATCCCAGGTTAAGCTGGACAATAAGGGGTGTTATTTTAGGTTCAGTATATTCCAGGAATTCAAGGTTTATTTCGTCATAGGTTATTTCAATGATAGTCGTTGCTGTAGAGGCGTCATAAGTCTCAACCGTAGCCTCGTAGGTAAGAACCCCTTTAAAGGAGGCTGTGCCGGCGCCAAAACTAATATAGGGATGAAGCCGCCAGGATGGCATTAAGTCCCAGCGAAAACTTAAATGATAAGAAGTTGGCTGCCAGAGCAATATACAACTTCCTGAACCATCGACATAACTACCATCTGCAAGTTCATATTTTGCTAAGCAGTCCAGAGCAATTCTTAATTCGCTCTTTTCTACTGCTATTCCAATACTGAAAGAACCGTCCTCTCCTCCAGGGTAGAATCTAAACTCCAGCGCCAGGTTCTTCCCACTAGAGTCAAAATCAACACTCTGGCTGTACTCCCCGCTCGGGTCTATTATGCCTGAATATTCTTCTAGTAGTTCTTGAAAGGCAGTCTCAAACGTATCTGCCATAGAATCCTCAATCATAGGTTCTATTGGACCAAGACTCCAGATACCATAGTGAGGACTTATCTGCCACTCTCCCTTAGCCAGGGCAAATTGGCTAAAGACAATAATTGTTGGAATAATCAGAAAAACAAGGAGAAA
>WJOQ01000139.1 GCA_009618505.1 Clostridia bacterium
AACTAAAACTAAAGGTGTTAAAACTTGACAGAGAAAAAGGGAAAATTTCTCTGGGTTTAAAGCAGACAAGACCTGATCCCTGGAAAGAAGTAGAAAAGAAATATGAGATGGGCTCCATAGTTTCAGGAAGAGTTACTCATCTTACCGACTTTGGCGCTTTTGTAGAAATAGAAGAAGAACTGGAAGGATTAATTCACATTTCCGATCTTTCTTGGGATAAACGAGTAGAACACCCCAAAGAGATATTGGGGGAAGAAAAAGAAGTGGAAGTCAAAGTATTAAATATTGATACAAAAAAAAGAAAAATTTCTCTGGGTTTAAAGCAGACAAAGCCTGATCCCTGGAAAGAACTCATACAGGAACATAAAGTAGGAGATATGATTTCAGGTAGAGTCCAGCAGGTAACTAATTTTGGTGTCTTTGTTAATTTAGCGCCGGGCATAGATGGAATGATCCATGTCTCGGAATTAGACGAACAGTATGTCTCCCATCCAGAGAAGATTGCTTTAGTAGGAGATAAGATAGAAGCACAAATTGTAGAAATTGATAGAGAGAAGCGTCGAATTAGACTTAGTGTTCGCAGGCTGATGCAAACAAAAAGAAAAAAAAGAAAAGAAGAAGAAGTAAGGAAAGGAGGAAAAAGAACGCCGCCTAGAAAGAAAAAAGGCAGTATTACCATTCTCCCCTCTTCAGAAAAAGATGGAATTGTAATAGGAGATTTCATTGGGGAAGAAATAAAAGAGAAATTGAGAAAAAACTTTTGAAATATGATTATATTCTTATTTTTAATACTAATAGCCTGCTATCTATTGGGTTCTGTTCCTTCCGGCTACCTTATAGGAAAAGCTTTTAAAGGAATAGACATAAGAGATTTTGGCAGCGGGAACATAGGATTTACCAATGTTTTGCGTGCTATAGGAACATTTCCGGCCCTTATAGTATTGATTATAGATATAACTAAAGGAATAATTTCTGTTTATTTAGGATTTTTCTTTGCGCAGCTCATCGGAATTGACTGCCGAGTAATGGGTGGAATAGGCGGATTAGCATCTATAGTTGGACATAATTGGCCTATATTTCTAAAATTCAAAGGAGGAAAAGGAGTAGCTGTAACAGCCGGCGTCTTCCTAGCCCTTACCCCTATCCCTTTTCTTTTATCCCTGCTCGTTATGGTAGGGATTATAACTTTAACTCGCTATGTATCCCTAGGTTCAATAGTGGCTGCAGGAAGTCTCCCTTTCTTTGTCTTCTGGCTGAGAAATAATGCTCGACTTTGCCTTTTTCTAAGTATAATAGCAGCCCTTTTTATTTTGTTTAAACACAGAAATAATATACAAAGGCTTCTGAGGAGCAAAGAGAGCAAGATTGGAGAAAAAGTCAAAACCTGAAGAGAGCCCCTTAAAGACAGGTTAAATATTATCCATAAAGGAGGGAAAGGATGAACAAGGCAGAATTGGTAGAACAAGTAGCTAGTCAGACAGGGTTGACAAAAAGAGCATGCAGGCAGACAATAGATTCAATAACCTCAGTTATTGCTGATTCTCTGGCTAGCGGCGAAAAAGTAACTCTCGTTGGGTTCGGGAGCTTTAAGGTAAGACAGAGGAAAGCCAGACAGGGAAGAAACCCTCAAACTGGTGGGAGAATTCAGATCCCGGCTAAGAAAGTTCCTAAGTTTGAGCCAGGGAAGAACTTGAAAGAAGCAGTAGCTTAGAGAAATCTTTTTCAAAAAAAGGGGAGATAATGGGGACACACTCGAGTGTGTCCCCATTACAAAATTCTACAATCGGTTGAATGAATTCTTTATATAAGAAAGAGGAAGAGGGTCAGCAGGAGAGTATTCCAGATAGATACTTTTCCGTACAAAAAGTAAGCGAAATAACTGAACTCCCTTCTTATATCCTCCGTTTTTGGGAAAGTCAATTTGAACAGCTCCATCCCCAAAGGACTCGAGGTGGTCATAGACGTTATCAAAAAAAAGATGTTGAGTTAATTCTCTGGATAAAGAATCTATTATATGAAAAGAAATTAACCATTAAAGGAGCCAAGGAAGAGTTGAAAAGAACAGAAAGAGAAGATTTAATCGACCCTGCCATCCTAGGAAAAGAGTTAGAAGAAGTGCTAGATATTTTGAACGGGGCGTAGCGCAGTCTGGTTTAGCGCACTTGCATGGGGCGCAAGAGGCCACCGGTTCGAATCCGGTCGCCCCGACCATTTCGTTGCTGGTTGCTCGTATCTAGAAAAGAAACAAGAAAGGCTTGAACTCTGAATATTCGGCTCCAGAGGAAGTTCTTAGAAGAATTGCTAAGTGAGTTCTATCCAGATTACTTTTTCATACTCCAGATCCTTATCCTGTATCTTATATCCTATTCCCAACTTGTTACATACCTCTGCCAGACCAGGCACATAATCACCAGCTACCAGCTGCATGTGGTTACAGGGATGCTCCCGGAAAAGTTGTTCCATAGGGACTTTGAGTTTCATAAAAGTATTAGAGCTTTCCCGACTCGGAACATATTCTAAAAGAGATTTTGTCGGTTTTCAAGAGTGAAAAAGTATCAAGGTCATATCATAATCAAGCAGTAAGTGCTATAAAACGAAGTAGTTCGGTTATTCTAAGTTATACATAATATTCGGGCTAAATACAACAGGATGAATATCATATGAAAACAAGAACAGAAAAGGAAATAATTGATTTAATCATTGCTTTTGCCCAAAATGACGATCGTATTCGTGCAGTTTTGATGAACGGATCCCGAGTTAATCCAAGTATCACCAAGGA
>WJOQ01000350.1 GCA_009618505.1 Clostridia bacterium
ATGCCTCGAACCTTGCTGAGTTTATCCAACAAGATTTTACGAGTCTCTTCATCCTGGCATAGGGGAGATGTTTTGAAGTATTTAGTAAGACCCTGAAGTTTTCTTAAACAGGCATTGCGGGCTTTTCCCTCTATTTTCACTGCCCTTGCTCCTGTTGGATCTTCTCTCAGTTCAGCCATTTTCTTAACTGAATTACAAATCCAGGTTATAGGTGGTGTTCCTGTGTTGATGATGGTCTCCGCTGCTTTATGTTTTTCTCCTACGTACTTGCCGCTAATTTTACCCATGAAAATGACAGCAACACGAAGCAGTAAGACAAATAAGGCAATAAAGGCCAGGAAGATAAGGGAAAGCTTTAACATCTAGGTCACTATTCCTTGCAGAGAAAGTTCTTTAGTAAAATGGCAAGACACTTGGTGCCCACGGTTAATTTCTTTTAATTGAGGACTCTCTTTCTTACAAGTCTCCTTGGCGTATTGGCAGCGAGGATGAAAGTAACAGCCAGAGGGAGGATTGGCTGGATTGGCTACTTCACCAGATAAGATAATTCGTTCCATTTTCAGGCGAGGGTCAGGCTTAGGCACAGCAGATAAAAGAGCTTCTGTATAAGGATGTTGGGGATTAAGGAATAACTCTTCTGTTTCGGCCGTCTCCACAATCTTTCCTACATACATTACTGCTACTCTGTCAGAGATATGCTCGATAACACTTAAATCGTGGGCAATAAAAAGATAAGTTAGATTAAACTCTTTTTGCAGGTCTTGCAAAAGGTTTAGGATTTGAGCTTGAACAGAAACATCCAGGGCTGAGACTGGTTCATCAGCTACAACAAGTTTTGGACTGGGAGCAAGAGCTCGGGCAATGCCGATTCTCTGTCTTTGTCCTCCGCTGAAGGCGTGCGGATAACGCTTTAAATGCTTTATATTTAATCCTACTACCTTAACCAAATCTTTGACTTTTTTCTGTAACTCTTTACCTTTAGCAATCTTATTGACCAGGATTGGCTCTCCTATTATATCCAGGACGGTCATCCTAGGGTCTAAAGAAGAATAAGGGTCCTGGAAAACCATCTGCATGTCCTTTCTCATTCTTCGAAGTTTCTTTTTTTCTAGGCGGACAATGTCTAATATTCCGTCATCTTCAGTCTTAAAAAGAATTTCTCCTTCTGTAGGTTCAATTGCTCTTAAGATGCATCTGCCAGTGGTGGTTTTACCACAACCAGATTCTCCTACCAAGCCTAAAGTCTCTCCTTCTTTAATATATAGATCTATATCATCTACAGCCTTAACATATCCAGTTACTTTTCTCCAGAATCCTTTCTCAATAGGAAAATATCTCTTTAGAGACTTAACTTTAAGAAGGGTGCTGTTACCGTTATTTTCCATGATCAAACTCCTTTAATTATAGAGGAAACATCTTACTCTATGTTTTTTCTTCACTTGAACCAGAGGAGGCATATCTTTATTACAGATACCTTTCTTTGCCTGGCCACAGCGGGCATAGAAGCCACACCCTGCTGGAAGATCAAGTGGAAGAGGGACAGTTCCCTCAATGGATTCAAGATGAGCCTTTGCTTTCTTTCCCACCCTGGGAATAGACTTTAATAATGCTCTAGTATAAGGATGAAGGGGATCATAGAAGAGGTCATCCACACTGGCGTATTCCACTATCCTGCCTAGGTACATTGCTGCCACTTCATCTGATATTTCGGCAATGACTCCTAAGTTATGAGTAATATAGATAATAGACATACCAAACTGAGCTTGCAGGCTCTTCATTAACTCCAGTATTTGGGCCTGAACAGTGACATCCAGGGCAGTGGTTGGTTCATCAGCAATGAGAATAGAAGGATTACAGGATAAAGCCATGGCAATCATACCTCTTTGTCTCATACCTCCAGAAAGTTGATGGGGATATTCATCAATTCTTTGCTGAGGATTGGCAATACCTACCTTATCAAGCATATCTATGGCTAGCCTCCTTGCTTCTTCCTTATTCACATTCTGGTGAAGAAGAATTGCCTCTATAATCTGATTGCCAATGGTGTGAAGAGGAGAAAAAGAGGTCATTGGTTCTTGAAATATCATAGCTATCTCTTTTCCCCGAATAGACCTGATCTCTTTTCCCCGTGAATCTAATTTAGCTAAATCTAAAGGCCCTTTTTTGGCGTTCCCATTCTTCCGTTGAAGAAGAATTTCCCCTTCTATCTTTCCTGGAGCGGGAACTATCCTGAGAATTGATTGGGCAGTAACGCTTTTACCACAACCAGATTCTCCTACCAGACCTAAAACTTTCTCTTTCCTTACTTTAAAGCTAACTCCATCTACTGCTTTCAGAACACCCTCGTCTAAATAAAAATAGGCTTTAAGGTCATTTACTTCCAATAAGGAACTATCATTTTTCATTGCAAATCCCCTTCTTTTTGTCAAGTGCTATATTTTTTTGCTTGAGCACTTTTTGCCTCATAGTTTTTTTAAAGCATAGAAAAATACCAGCAAAGAAGGCCGCAGCTGAAAGTAAAAAAAAGATATATCCTATGCCAAATACATCCCCTATTAATCCAGACAAGAACTTGGAAAGGGCTCCAAAACCGTTTCCAATTAAAAACTGAATCCCGTAAGCTAATCCTAAATCAGTAGTTTTAAGCTCACTAGTCAGAAAAGCTAAGGCAGGTAGAGCCATAAAAAGGGTAACTCCTGTAAATAACAATACAACAATTAAGGAAAAACTAGAGATAAGAGGAACCAAAAACAAGAAGAGGGAAGTGGTAAGAAAA
>WJOQ01000062.1 GCA_009618505.1 Clostridia bacterium
GCTCAGCTTCTCGTTTCGGGAAAGATATAAAAGACTTTGAAGGGGGAAACATCCCCCCTCAACGGCCTTCGGCCTGCTCCCCCCAAGTTCAAGAGCAGGCAGAGCATCGTCGCTTTGCTCCTCAGACAGTATATTTTTCTTTATCCTCAACTCGAAGCTTCGTTAAGGTTGCTCCTATAAGGCTTCTTCAGAAAATGTCCTTCGGCATATATATTCTAGAATTGATATTGCATTTGATATAATCTGTAGTAAATTTCTTTTTTTTGCATAAGTTCTTGATGAGTTCCTGATTCTCTGATTCTACCCCCATGCATTACTATTATCCGGTCTACGCCTTTGATAGTAGAAAGTCGGTGAGCAATGACAATGGAAGTTCTATGTTGGAGCAGTTTGGCTAAGGCGTCCTGGATGAGTATTTCCGTTTCTGTGTCCACACTGGAGGTGGCTTCATCTAAAATCAAGATTTTGGGGTCAAAGACCAAAGCGCGGGCAAAAGATAGAAGCTGCTTCTGGCCTACTGATAATAAGCTACCCCGTTCACGTACGTCCTCCTGGTAGCCCTGAGGAAGTTCCTTAATGAACCTATCTGCATTGACATACTTGGCAGATTCTTCCACCTGCCCAAAACTTATTTTGTTCTCGCCCAGTTTGATATTATCTTCAACAGTACCTGAAAAAAGGAAGACATCTTGTTGCACTATTCCCAGGTAACGGCGCAGCTCTTTTTGCCTGAAATCTCTTATATCTCTTCCATCAATTAATATCTTTCCCTTTTGTGGGTCATAAAAACGGGCTAACAAGCTGATAATTGATGTTTTCCCTGCTCCGGTCGCTCCCACGATAGCTACTTTTTCTCCTGGTTGAACGCAGAAAGAAATGTCGCAGAGAACATCCTCTTTATCGTTGTAAGCAAACCATACGTCTTTGAATTCAATTTTTCCCTGGATTCTGTTTATGGATAAGGGTAATTCTGGGTCCTCCACCTCTGCCTGAGTGTCCAATAGTTTGAATATTCGCTCTGAGGAAGCCATAGCTGATTGCATAATAGTATATTTTTCACTCAGGTCTCTGATAGGATCATAGAATCGGTGCACATACTGGATGAAAGCTACCAGTGCTCCAAAAGTGAGTACATCGTTGAGAATCTGTCCTCCGCCATACCAGACAATCAGAGCAATGGCACCAGAACCGATGACGTCTACTAAAGGGTGGAAAATAGCATGGTAGAAGATAGACTGCAAGCAGGCTTTAAGGTAGTGATGATTTAATCCCTCGAATCTGCCAAAGCTCTTCTTTTCTCGGTTGAATATCTGAATAATAGAGATACCGACAATACTCTCTTGCAGGAAGGCATTAATGCGGGCCAATCTTGTTCTAATAGCGCGATAAGATTTCCTCATCTTCTGGCGGAAAAATATAGTGGCATAAATCAGTAAAGGTAGAACCGCAAAGCTCACCAAGGCTAGTCTGAAATCAAGCCATAGCATGACTATGACAATACCTACCAGGCTGAATATATCGCCAAATATAGCTATGACACCAGAGGTCAGCATTTCGTTTAAAACCTCTACATCATTGGTGAGTCTGGTTATCAGTCTTCCTACTGGGTTTTTATCGAAAAAAGAGAGTGACATCTCTTGTAGATGAGAGAATAGTTTCATTCTCATGTCAAACATTACCTTCTGACCAACAAATTGCATGATATGAATTTGTAGATAGCGCAGCAAAAAAGTTAGTATGAGGACAGCCAGGAATATGAGAGCAATACGGGATAGACCCGATATGTTCTGGGTAACTATATAACGGTCAATGGCAATTTTAGTAAGATAGGGACCTGCCAGTTGTAAGGCCGAGATAAGTAAAAGCAAAATGATAGATACAATCACATATAGTTTATGAGGAGCCAGGTATTTGAGCAATCGGCGCATTAGGCGAGCATCATACGCTTTTCCTACTATTTCTTCTTCCTGATGGTAATTCATCAAGTAACCTTCTAAACTGTTTTCTCTAATTCTTCTTGTAGCCGCTGCTGGTGGCACATATTAGCATAGATACCCCGTTTAACTACCAGCTCTTTATGGGTGCCTTGTTCTACAATTTCACCATCCTTGAGTACCACTATCAAATCAGCATCGTGAATAGTGGATATTCGGTGTGCTACCAGAATACAGGTTCTTCTTTTTCGGAATTTACGTAGTTGCTCCAGAATTTTCTCCTCAGTGTGAACATCTACGCTGGAGAAGGCATCATCAAGGATGAGAATCTTGGGCTCACGAATAATGGCTCTGGAAAGAGCTGTTCTTTGTTTTTGACCGCCAGAGAGAGTTACTCCTCTCTCTCCTACTGGTGTTTTGTATCCTTGAGAAAATCTTTCAATCTCATCATCAAGGGCTGAGATACTAACAGCCCGTCTTAATTTTGCCTCATCAAAACGTTCTAATCCATAGATAATATTTTCCTTAAGGCTTTCTGAGAAAAGGAAAGTTTCCTGGGGAACATAACCAATATTTCTGCGCAGGACTTCAAGGGGTATGGTCTTAATCTCTCTACCATCAATAGTGAGAGAACCTTGTTTTAGTTCCAGTAATCGGGGAATTAGATTAATCAGGGTGCTTTTGCCCGAACCGATGGGGCCTGTAATACCTATAGTTATCCCTTTAGGTATCTTCAAATTAATATTCTTTAATATAACCTTTTCATCATAGGCAAAACTTGCATTTTTGAATTCGATTTCTCCTTCAAGTATATTAAT
>WJOQ01000249.1 GCA_009618505.1 Clostridia bacterium
TGCTTATTACATTCAACGCACTATACTTATCAAACTTACGCTTCTCCCAATCTTCTTTCCGAACTTCAATTATATTCGGCAGTGATAGTGACGAGGGTATATGCCTGCCTTTTCCCTCTGTATCGATGCCATTCTGAGTTATGTCACTTACCCCACCCTTTTTATGTTTCTCTTCTGATAAAACTATTACTTCGAACTTATCTTTAAACGGTTCCCATCTAGTAGCATCTTTCACCTGAGATTGATACTTGATTCTGTCGCTCCCCTTCGCGTCTTCAGGTAATGAAACTGTTAGGCTCGCAATACCATTCCACAGATTTAAAACAAAGTCGTTAATTACTTGACCATTTGCTTTTAGAGTAAACACTGCTGGGTCAATATCTCTGTCAAAATAATCATTCTCGGCATCAGTCTTAAACTGAACACGGAACCTCCAGTTAATTGGGCATTTTTTGACCAAGGTATCCTTAGACTTGTTTATCAATTTGAAGTAAGTAGGATATTTTCTACCGCTAAAAGATGTCCCAAGTCCAACCTCTTCCAGTTCGAAAGGATTTGGTATTCTCCCACCGACGGTAAATAGTTTCCTCAGGGTGGGCGAGTTCTTGAGAATTCTGCTTACTACCTCAACGAGTGGTCTCGAGTCCTGTAACTTATCTTCGATTTCCTCCTTCCTTCTTCTTTCCTTTAACTTCCTAAGTCCTGGATGGTCTTTAATCAATCTCCCAAGTTTAGCCTCTATTTCCGAACGCAATGGACATGTGCATAATCTATCTCTACTATTCATGAATAGGTCCTCTTTTGAAC
Source organism: Clostridia bacterium (assembly GCA_009618505.1). The sequence goes on from WJOQ01000249.1 coordinate 808, forward strand.
GCCCATCAAGTTCTGAGCAGTCAACTATGACTAATATAGAGTCTTGTATATACCCCATGCCCACAGACGTTCTCCCAAAGAATAAGTCTGGAAGATGCCCATGAGTCTGTCCATTAACAGTAAAAATTATGCCCTCATTCCTCCTATATTTTTCTGCTTGCCCTCTCTTAAAAGCGTATATTAGCGCCGTCATTCTTCGCCCCATACACACTATTGTGCTAGAACTAGGAAATCCATCTTCAAGATTTTCTCGTTTATCCTCATCGAGACGGACACTTAAACCTGATAGGGTGGTCTCTAAAGTATGGCCGCCATATCCCTTTCTTCTCTCATACAATCTAATGGGTAACGCAATATTTGGTAATAAGAGTGAAAGAGCATTATATAGGTCAAATACTACATTAGTTTTTAGCCCTTGTATGTCATATTCATAAAGTTTTATATATGTTCCCCATTGCAAAGTTTTTCCAAGTTTGTCTGGATAGGATGCAGGCAATAGTGGTAACGAATCTGCTTTAAGCCTGAGAATTTCACTTTTGGGAGCCAAGTATGTGTATACCGAACTACGCCTACCGTTGCCGGGATTCTCTCGCCTTATGACAGTAAATCCCCAGTATTCTCTTGATTCATCATTGGGTTCGTTTTTCGCGATGGTCGGTTTACGCTTAGAAATTATTAACTGTAGGTTGTGCTGCCCGCAAAACCTAAAAGATCCGGTACCACCCATATGGAATTTACCTTGCACAAAAGGAATACGTGCTTTGATTGACCCAAATAGGTTAAGAAGAGTCTTTGGCATGCTATTGGGTGTTTGTCCTTCCCCTTTGTCAATTATCGAATAGCAGGGGTTACTTTTAGCTCCAGTCGCAACCAGACAAATGTTCTCAGCTAACGTTGCCCTCGACTTAGCATCTAGACTGGATAATCGACCACTCCGAATTTGAAAGTATTTCTCAAGCGCCTCGATAACACTCTTAGGTGCGTTTGGCCCTTCGGGGTCAATACTCTGCTCCAAGCACTCAGCCATTAGGACTGCATCAACAGAATTTACTATTTTCTCGACTACAGCTGCCTCCGGCTTGCTTTGTTGATTACCAATTGGGGAGAAATTATCCGCTAGGTCACCGAAATAGCGCCAACAGGAGTGGTCATCCCAGAAGCCCGCGCTCTTCAAAACTCGTATGACATCCTCCTCCTTCTCTGAATTGCAAAGTTCCAGGCACAGGTGCATGTTATCCATTTTACCCCCTCCCAATTTTTATAGTTTAAACTTTTCTTCTTTCCGAGAGTTGAATTTTATTCTAACTTCTCTAAGTTGTTTATTGATAGCCGAGAATATTTTGTTTATATCTTCTTCTGAATAGCTATACATTTGCCTATTTGATAAGTTACCTAGTATTCTGAGCCTATTTAGGACGGCGTTCGTTCTGACTGTAGCAATTCTTTTGAATCGCTCCTCCGGTGTTTCATTATTATTTACCATTTTTATTAAAACCCCCCTGCAATAAATATCCAGTATTTATTAAAATTATAACATAGTTTTCGCCAGATGTCAAACTTTTTTATCGTTTATTTACAAAATAAAACGATATAATTTAACATTATCGGTCTATTTGTAGAATGATGTGGGATAAAATATTGATTGCAGCTAGTTTTTCTGTTCCGATGGCGTATAATTTAGAGGGGGTTTTTAACTAATGTTTCGTATCTGTAAGGGTTTCTGATTCTTCCAGTTTCCCTCTATACTCGCACTTAGTGCATTTTGCCAATTTCCCCCGGTATAAGGTGAGGAGTCCGCCACACTTGGGGCAGGGCTGGGGCAGGGGTCTGAAGTTGGTGGCGAACTGGCAATCGGGATAGTTACTGCAGCCATAGAAGACACGCTTCTTTTTACTCATCCTTTCCACTAGCTCGCTGCCACACCGGGGACAG
>WJOQ01000137.1 GCA_009618505.1 Clostridia bacterium
TCAAAAAAATACCTTAAGAGCCATATAGATGATCTTTGCTCTGTATGCAAAAACCGGCTTGAATACAATGCTCTGCGTGTTCTTGATTGTAAGAATAAAGAGTGCCATCTGGTAATCGAGCAAGTTCCTTTGATAGAAAGTTATTTATGTGGAGATTGTCAAACGCACTTTCAGCAAGTAAAAGTGGGTCTAAAGGATATTGGTATTCGATTCAACCTTAATCCTCGTTTAGTAAGAGGACTTGATTACTATACAAGAACTGTTTTTGAGTTTGTAGTCCCTTCCCTGGGAGCTCAAGGCACCATTTGCGGAGGGGGAAGGTACGATAATCTAATAGAAGAACTGGGAGGACCTTCTACGCCTGCCGCCGGTTTTTCCATAGGAATAGAACGACTTTTGATTGCTCTAAATAAAAACAGAGCAGAGATTCCTTCTGTCACCACTCCTTTTGTCTATATAGTCACTTTGGGTGAAACAAATCAGGCCAAAGCATATCAGATAGCAGCTTTATTCCGTTCTCAGGGTATAAGGACATGGCTGAACCTATTAGACAAGAGTCTCTCTTCCCAATTGAAAACAGCTGACAAAAAAGAAATCAGATGGGTAATGATTGTAGGAGAGCGAGAAGTGACAGAGAATAAATTCGTTCTAAGAGATATGCAAACAGGTCACCAGGAAAAGATAGATTGGGCTGATCTTAAACAATTCATCAAAAGATTCAAAAGCACAGTATGTAGTATATAGTATATCGTATTGCGCAATACGATATACTGATCAGGAGACGAAAAATTATGGCATTGAGACGTGACCACTTTTGTGGGGTTTTGACTAAGAAGGCTGTGGGTAGAGAAGTTATCTTAGCTGGGTGGATAAAGAAAAGACGAGACCACGGTGGCATTATCTTCATTGATTTGGGAGACAAAACTGGTGTAACTCAACTAGTCTTTAATCCGACGATAGATAAAGAGAGTTATCTCCAGGCTAGTTCCCTGAGAGAGGGGTGGGTAATTGCCGCAGCTGGAAAAGTGGAGGCAAGATCAGAAGAAACTATAAATCCTAAACTAAGCACCGGAGAAATAGAAGTAATGGTAAGGAATTTGGAGATTCTCAATCCTTCTAAAGCTCTTCCTCTCTCTATTGAGGACGAAATAGAGACAGGGGAGGAGGTGAGACTAAAATATCGATACCTGGACTTACGCAGACCAATTATGCAAGAAAATCTTAAGTTACGCTACCAGATAACCAAAGAAGTGCGTAGTTTCCTTGATAAGAAAGGATTCACAGAAATAGAAACTCCTTTTCTTACTCGCAGTACCCCGGAAGGAGCAAGGGATTATCTGGTTCCTTCTCGCTTGAATCCGGGAGAATTCTATGCTCTTGCTCAGTCTCCTCAGCTCTTTAAGCAGCTTCTGATGATAGCTAGTTTTGACCGATATTTTCAAATTGTCAGGTGCTTTCGAGATGAAGATTTGCGAGCAGATAGACAACCTGAGCATACTCAAATAGACATCGAGGCTTCATTTATTTGCGAAGAGGATATCTATGCTCTGATAGAGGAAATGCTGGCTAATATATTCCAAAAAGTTCTGGGAGTCTCCCTTCATACTCCCTTCCCTCGTTTTACCCATCAGGAAGCAATGAATCGCTTTGGTACAGATAAACCCGATCTTCGCTTTAAATTAGAGCTTAAGGATGTATCAATCCTGGCGGGTGAAAGCCGATCTACAATCTTCAAAAATGTCCTGCAGAAGGGTGGAGTAGTCAAGGGAATAAGGCTTCCTGGGGGAGCTTCTCTTTCACGAAAGGAGCTTGAGGAACTTTCCCACTGGGTTACCCTCTATGGAGCAAAAGGATTAAGCTGGATTTCCCTGAAAGAAAATAAAGCTGTATCTCCTCTGGTCAAATTCATTCCGGAAAATATCCTTGCAGAGATAGTAAACTCTATGGAGGCCAATAAAGGAGACATCCTTTTCTTCATCGCCGAAAAAAAAGAGATAGTCAATGAATCTCTAGCCAATCTTCGTCTTCATTTAGCCCGAAAATTCAACCTTATTCCCAAGAATACCTACCAATTGGCCTGGGTGACTGACTTCCCTCTCTTTGAGCGTAATGAAGAAGGCAACCTAACCTTTTCCCACAATCCTTTTACCTCACCCCAAGAAGATGATTTATCTCTTTTGCAAGAAAACCCAGAAAAGGCAAAGGCTCGCCAGTATGATATAGTCCTCAATGGGGAAGAAGTTGGCTCGGGAAGCATCAGAAATCATAGAAGAAAAATTCAGGAACAGATATTTGAAATTTTAGGAATAGACTCTTTTGAGGCCAGAAAGAAATTTGGCTTTTTCCTTGATGCCCTCTCCTTCGGAGCGCCTCCCCATGGAGGAATAGCTCTGGGTATGGATAGGTTGGCCATGATTTTGACTGGCGCCACCTCCATAAGGGAGGTTATTGCCTTTCCTAAAACCCAGAAAGCAATTTCTCCTCTAACTCAGGCTCCCTCCCCCGTAGATCCAGAGCAACTCAAAGAATTACATCTACAAATCGAAGAAGATACTATTGCACCCCAATAAATTTGTATCTCCTGTTTTGTCATTTATTGAATAATTGCTCTGGCAAATAACTCCTGGTAATTTTTTGTCAAATATTCTCTTTTCAAATTTTGGTCTTGACACTCTTAAAAAATCTTTTATACTATAAAAGATAAACGGCGAAAAGCCCTGAAAGTTAATAAGT
>WJOQ01000005.1 GCA_009618505.1 Clostridia bacterium
TTGGTTTTATAAACTGTATTCCAGTGTTCATTGCTTCTGACAATGAATTTGTCGAAAGATTCAAACAAAAAAATCTTCCCATAGTAGGAGATGATATTAAAGCGCAAATTGGAGCTACTATTACTCATAGAGCCCTGGCTAAGTTATTTGTAGATAGGGGTGTCAAGCTAGACAGGACATATCAATTGAATACTGGCGGGAATACAGACTTTCTCAACATGCTCGCCCGGGAAAGACTAAAGTCAAAAAAGACTTCCAAGACAGAAGCAGTTCAATCCGTCTTAGATAAATCACTAGAACCAAAAAATATTCATATTGGTCCATCTGATTATGTGCCCTGGCAAAAAGACAATAAAATCTGTTTCATCAGAATGGAAGGTAGAATGTTTGGTGATGTTCCAATGAATTTAGAATTAAGATTGAGTGTAGAAGACTCACCCAATTCTGCTGGTTGCGTAATAGATGCTATCAGATGCTGTAAGTTAGCTATAGATAGAGGAATAGGTGGTGTGCTTAGCTCGATTTCTGCCTACACTATGAAACATCCTCCACAGCAATTTGCTGATGGAAAGGCAAGGGATATGGTAGAAGAATTTCTGCAAGGAAAACGCGAAAGATAAAGATGAAAGCGCTAATAATCGCTGCTGGCAAAGGCAGTAGATCCGGAAGTTTGACCAAAGATGAACCCAAACCTCTTGTTCGACTTTTGGGTTTGTCTTTGGTTGAAAGAGTAATATTGACTGCAAAAGAAGTCGGTATTGATGAATTTGTTATTGTCATCGGCTATCTAGGGGGAAAAATAAAAGAGAAACTAGGGAATGGGAAAAGATACGGGATGAAGATAGCCTATATTGAGAACACAGAATGGGAAAGGGGAAACGGGATTTCTGTTTTGAAGGCCAAGGAGTCATTAAAGGAAAACTTTATTCTATCAATGTCAGACCATATCTTCGATAGTCGCATCCTGAAAGAACTTATCAATTATGATCTGAAAAGTTCTGTTATCTTAGCCGTTGATAAAAGAGAGCCGTTACCAGGTGATACGAGAGTTCTGGAAAAGAAAGGAAAGATTGCTGAAATAGGCAAGGATATAGAGAAAACAAACTGCATAGATACTGGTATCTTCTTGTGCTCACCAAAGATATTTTCCTATGTCCAGGAGACTGTAAAAGAAGGGAGAGAAGAATTCGCCGATGGTATTGCTCAGGCTGCTAAGAATAGAGATGCTGAGGTTTTTGATATTAGCCGGATTGAAAGCTACGTATCAAAGATGAGAAAAGAGATTAAACCCTGGTGGATAGATATTGATACCGAAGAAGATTTAGTTAGGGCAAGGAAGCTCTTGATTCGAAATGCTTGCAGAGGAAGAAATGACTTGCTTGCAACCTATGTAAATAAGCCAATAGAGAATTTTATTGCAGGCAGATTGGCAAATACGCGAATTACACCAAACCAGGTCACTATACTAACCAACATAATTGCTTATATATCCACATTTTTTTTCCTTAAGGGACATCTATTGCTTGCTTCCCTCCTCACCTTTGTTGTTTCATTTATGGATGGTGTGGATGGAAAACTTTCAAGAGTGAAACTGGCTTCTTCGAATATTGGAAGAATAGAGCATGCCTTTGATTTTCTGTTTGAGCACTCCTGGTATATCGCCTTAGCCATCTACCTATCAAAAGCCTATGGAATATCAGCAATTTTGCTGTGTGCATTTATACTTCTGTTTGATAGTTTTTCCTATTATTGCGAAATCGCATTTGGGAAGGCAATAAAGGATCGTCCACTAGTAGATTATGGACGAATTGAACAGCTATTTAGAAAATTTGATGGTAGGAAGAACAGCTACATTCTCTTCATCTTAATTGGTATTGTCTTCAATGTACCTTTCTATTCATTAGCGGCTATAGCAGTATGGTCATTTATCAGTGCTGTATTCTACTGTTCGAGGACTATCAAACATATATATGCTCTCGATAAAAGAAAGGTTCGCCTTAGCTAATTAGGCGATGCAAAAGGGTTTGCAAAAGATTGAATTACTCTAGTTGTAATTTGTCGCCTTCTGTCTAAAAGTAAGACATTAACCGCTTCCCTCCAAGCTAAAACCCGCATTTTATCTACATTCCTATTTACAAATTGAGGACACCTTGTCCTCTTTTTTACTTAATGCGGAAACTTGACATCCTTTCTTGTATTTACTATCCTTACAGTAAGGAAGTATGTATACCAAAAATCAACAATTAAATAAGGAGCAAGAAATGCCTATTGTTAAAATTGGACCAAAACACCAGGTAACTATCCCCAAAGAGGTCTTTGATCAGCTTCATTTAAAACCTGGAGATTTTTTGGAAGCGACTGCCCAAACGGGGAAAGTAGTCATGATCCCACGACAATTTACTGCTAAAGCTCCGGCTCCTTCTCTTACTAAAAAAGAACAAAAGATCCTTTTGGAAGCTAGAGAAAAAATTGAGTATATTCAAAAGGACATTCTCCACTCTCAAGGTCTTACCAAAGAAGAGGCAAAAGTAGCCTCTAAAGTGGGTCTGATTGATCCAGATCAAGCCTGGTGGTGGACTGAGGAATGGCAGAAAAAAGAAAGAGAAGCAGAGAAGGATATAAGAGAAGGAAGGCTCCATGGTCCTTTTGAAAGTGTAAAGGAATTCAAAGAGAGCATAGAAAAGCGCTAATCAACTATGAAACTTTATCCTACTAAGGATTTTATCGAATG
>WJOQ01000235.1 GCA_009618505.1 Clostridia bacterium
TAGGATTTTCCAATAAACAATAGCGTCTTCATTAGTGTCTATATAATATTGAGGGTGAATAGCTATCCTTTTAAAGCCAGATTCTTGATAAAACCTTTGTGCAGTCGAGTTTGAAGAGCGAACTTCCAGAGTAACTCTATCCAGATTTTGGTAAATATTCAGCCATTGAACCTGAATCCTACGGTTCTAATCTTACCATAAGTAGATATCCGGTCAGCCTTACACCTCATTCACCTCATCTAAAATTCCCTGAATTTCTTAGTTACGTTAAATCCTACAAGTTTAATCCCATCATAATCTTTGCCTTCTGACACGGGAAGCCCTAGTTGGATGGTTGTGTTAGTTATTAGATGATTCAATTCGCTCCTTTACTTTTATTTGAGTTTTCTCTATTATCAAAAAGAAATTATGGTAAAGAAAAAAACAAAGCAAATAGACTCTTCATTATTGTACTGATCGCTGAATCCTTATTTTTCTCTATCTGGTAGGGGCTGGTGATAAAGTAATGGCCCAAAAATAGAAAGGAAGGAAATTGATTGGTGATGTTCGAGGTCCTGGCTTAATGATTGGCTTCGAATTAGTGAAGGATAGGAAAACCAAGAAGCCCGCTTGCCAGGAAGTCGAGGTGTTTATAAAAGAGGGAATCAAGAGAGGCGTTATTTCTGGAGGAAGCAAGTATGGTGGCTTGGGAAATGTGGTTAAAATTAAACCACCTTTGGTGATTACTGAAGGAGAGGTAGAGAAGGTTTTGAAGACAGTCAAAGAGATCACGGAAAAGATTTCAAATGGAAGGTGAGTTTGAAGCTTTTTATTTTGCAGGCAAAGAAGAAAGAAGGTATTAAAAAGGAGGAATTTATGCTATTACAAAAAATGAAATGGCCAGAGGTGAAAGAGAAAATAGGGAAGGGAGTAGTAGTTGTAGTTCCAATTGGTTCAACTGAACAACATGGCTATCACTTACCCATTGATACAGATATCTCAATTCCTTGTCACATTGCTACTAAGGCAACTGAGCGTACGGAAGATATAGTTGCTCCACCGATAAACTATGGATATAACGAAAAAGATTTAGCCTTTCCAGGGACAGTTTCCGTTAAAACAAGTTCCTTTCTTAACTATGTATTCGATATATGTGACAGCCTTTCCCGAACAGGATTCAAAAAGATTCTTCTTCTGAATGGACACGGTTATAATACATTTTTGGTTCATACTGTTTGCAATATGGTGAACGAGAAAACAAATTCTTTGTGCGCCTCGACAAGTTATTTTCAACTAATTCCAGATGTAGTTAAAGAACTTCGTCAGTCTAAGTTCCCTGGCGGTATGGCACATTCGGGTGAATTTGAGACATCTGTTCAACTTTTTTTAGACCCCGAACATATAGATATGAATAAAGCTGTTAAGGAGTTTGGATTTTACAAGACTAAATACACCTGGTTTGACCTTCTCGAAATGCCTCCAGTACATATTAGAACTAACTTTGATAATAATACGAAATCTGGTGTAATAGGGGATCCTACTTTAGCTACAAGAGAAAAAGGTGAGAAAATAGTTAAGGAATTGATTGAGAGGCTAGCTGATTTTTTGCGCCTATTCAAAGAGGAGATCACTTATTAAATCAAGAGATTCAACATTGAGAAATAAGACCTTTTTCTTCTCGAGATTTTTTTCAAACTCTTGAACTTAAAATTCAAAAGACGAAGGGTATGGGTCAGCTCAGTAAAGGTAGAGTTATCCTTTCTCGGTGTGAGGTGTTATTGAAGATGGAGTGAAAGGAGAGCAAATTGAAAAGAGATCTTGCAAGGAAGTGGTGTGTTATGATGTAAAAACTCTACTTTAGTGAGTCTTTTATGAATATATTGAGAGAAATCACGAGATTTTACTAAGGTATATTTCAAAAGGAATTTATTAATTCTCATACTGTTTAATGGCACTTGCCATATTGGGATAGATAGAGAAAAAATAGGAACAAGCAATGAGAAAAAAAGTATTAATTGTCCAGTCCATTCATGAAAGTGGGATAAGGCTTTTAAAAAAAGAAGTCGATGTCATACTTGCCCCGGATTCTTCTGTGGAGACAGTGTGTAAGGAGATCAGTGTAAAGCCGCTTTTAATATGAAAGTTTTATCTTACGATCCTTATCTTTCCCCAGAAAAAGCCAAAGAAATGGAGGTCAGCTTATCTGATAGTTTACCAGAGCTACTGAAAGAATCAGACTTTGTGTCTATCCACGTTCCTCTTACTAAAGAGACCACAGATCTGATTGGAGAAGAAGAGCTAAAACTGATGAAGTCCACCGCTTTTCTTATAAACGTAGGTCGGGGTAGAATAGTGGACGAGAAAGCTCTGGCCAAAGCTCTTAAGGAGAAATGGATTGCTGGTGCTGCTAGTGATGTTTTCTCTCAGGAACCTCCGGATCCAGATAACCCATTACTTAAGATAGAAAACGTCATTTTGTCCCCTCATATGGCTGCCCTTACTAAAGAGTGTGTGATGAGAATGGCTACTGGAGCGGCTCAAGGAGTACTGGATGTCCTTAAAGGAAATAAAGCTAAATATATTGCCAATCTTGATCTTCTCAAGAAATAAACAAAAAAGGAGTTCAAATGTCATTTACAGCAAGAGGAATCATTCCGGCTATGGTTACACCTTTTGATAGACAAGGAAAGGTGAGTAAAGATGGCCTGCGAAAACTGGTTGATTATCTAATTGAAGGTGGAGTTCATGGTCTCTTTCCTGTAGGAAGTCAAGGAGAGTTTTATGCTCTGGAAAAAGAGGAAAAGAAGAAGATTATGGAGATTGTCTTAGATCAGGTAAAAGGGAAAGTTCCTGTATATGCAGGAACAGGAGCTATCACTACTAAAGAAGCTATCACTCTAACTAAAATGGCCGAGAATATAGGTGTAGATGCCGCATCAATAATTACTCCTTTCTTTATCTCTCCTACTCAGAATGAGCTTTACGAGCACTACCTTGCTATTGCTAAATCTACCAGTTTACCCATACTTCTTTATGATAACCCGGGAAGAACCGGGGTTAATCTTTCAGCTGACCTGGTAGTCCGTCTTTCTAAAGTTGATAATATAGTAGGTATTAAGGATAGCAGCGGAGATATGAGTTTAACGGCAGAATATATTAGAAGAACAAGCAATGATTTTTCCGTCCTGGCTGGAAGGGATACCCTCATTTATGGAACACTTTTATACGGAGGAAAAGGAGCAATTGCAGCTACAGCAAATGTAGCTCCAAAATTAGTGGTAGAAATTTATCAGGCATATATGAAAGGAGACATAGAGCAAGCCAAAAAGGCTCAGGCTGAGTTAGCCCCTTTAAGATTAGCTTTCAACCTGGGAAGTTTTCCGGTGGTAATAAAAGATGCTCTTGAACTGATAGGAATAAAGGTTGGAACAACTAGGACTCCCATTAAATCCTTAAATGAGGATAAACAAGAGATGCTGAGGGATGTCCTTCAGCAGATGGGATTATTGTAAATTGAAGGGTATACTTGAGGAGAGGATGAGGACAAAAAAATATTCAAAAAAAAGATCTAGGCATTATAGTAGCTCAAGATCCTTTTCCTCTAATCGAGAGGTGGATGTAGGATTTTCCAATAAACAATAGCGTCTTCATTAGTGTCTATATAATATTGAGGGCGAATAGCTATCCTTTTAAAGCCAGATTCTTGATAAAACTTTTGTGCAGTCGAGTTTGAAGAGCGAACCTCCAGAGTAACTTTATCCAGATTTTGTTTCTCTATTTCCTTAAGAAGGTATTGTAAAAGTTGGCTACCTAAACCTTTTCTCCTGAAGGATGGATGGACAGCAAAGGTAATCAGGTGGGCTTCATTCCTTATTTTCCAATATCCTCCATAGGCGACCAGAGAATGCTGGTATTCCATAACATAGTAGAAGGCAAAGTCCTCTTTTTCTAGCTCCACGGAAAATATATTGGAAGACCAGGGATTAGGGAAAGAGAGTCTCTCTATGTGGCTAGCTCTTGGAATATCTTCTTTTCTCATTCGACGAATCTTTATCTCCCCCTGCAAGTTATTTACTCCTCTTTTTTATTACTGGAGAAGATATATAGAGTGGAGCTAGAGCGAAGGTATCATTTATTTCTCCACTTTCTACATTTTTCGCTCCTATCTTAAGTAGAGTTTTGAGGTGTGCGGTCTCCTCCAGGAAGAAAAAAGAATGATTCCCTGTTAATTTTATCTTACTAACCAGGTTTGTGTACTCCTCAGGGATAAGGAAGGTTATCTTTTGCCCAGGGAATCTCTTTTTAATTCTTTCTTCAATTTCTTTCCAGGCGGAAAATAAGTATTTACTTTTTCTGTAAACCTTCCTTTCATCTTTTTTATAGAATGCTGCGTAAAATTTACCTCCGTAGGCTTGAAGAAGAGGACAAATTATACCCTGCCCGGGGAAAGATGCTACCCAGACATCGAAAGAAGGAATTCCTACCAGAGGAATTTTCAGGGTAAAGGCTAGGGATTTTGCTAAGCTCAAGCCAATTCGCAAACCGGTAAAGGAACCCGGGCCCAGGACAACCACGATACCTTCTAAATCCTGAATTTTTTTTCCTCTTTCTTTGAGCAGGATATCTAAAGAGGGCAGCAATCGTTGAGAGGAAGAATGAGGAGAAAGTATTTTTTGAATTATGATATCTTCTTTTTCTCCCAAACATACAATCCCCCTTTTTACTGAAGTATCTATCCCTAACAGGAACAAAACAGCCTCCCCATTTCCTCAAACACTTCTCTATAACGAACTCCATGGGCCTGCCCGCTTATTTTCCTTTTAGATAGGTCTACTATCTTAAGATTAATCTCCAAATATTCTTTAGGTAAGAAGTCCTTTATCTTCTTTGCCCATTCGATAACCACAACCCCCCTCTTTTCATAGAAATACTCCTCATAACCCAGGCAGAGGATTTCCTCCGCATTATTTAAACGATAGAGGTCAAAATGATATAGAGGGAGAGGACCGTCATATTCATTGATGATAACGAAGGAGGGGCTTTTAATCAAACTTTCAATCCTCAGGCCTTGGCCTATTCCCTGCACCAGGGTAGTCTTTCCGCTGCCTAACTCTCCTGTGAGAGCTACAATTGAGCCTGGAGAGAGATTTTGCCCAAGATTCTTGCCCACTTGTTTAGTTGCTTCAGGATTTTGGGTTACTGTAGAAAACATTTTTGGTTAGTATCTCGTATTTTTTCCGAGAGCATTCTTGTAGCTAGACCTACATCTGCTTCTTGAAATACAGCATTTATTACTGCTATTCCATCAGCTCCTGCCTCTAGGGTCTTGTCTATGTTATCCAGATTTATTCCTCCTATTGCTACTAGAGGAATTTTTGTGAACTCTTTGACTTGAGAGATTATCTGTGTGCCTTTAGGTGGACCAGCCTTCGGTTTGCTCGAGGTAGAAAAGATAGGGCCTATGGCTATGTAATCAGCTCCTTCTTTTTCGGCTTGCTGAGCTTGTTTTACAGAGTGAGTAGACACGCCAATAATTTTGTGCTCTCCCAAAATCTGTCGAGCCATTCCTAAAGGCATATCTTCTTGTCCTATATGTACTCCATCTGCCTGGCAGGCTATGGCTATATCAACCCTGTCGTTAATTATAAAGAGAACAGGGGGCTCGACTATTTTTCTCATTAGAAGAGCTATTTTCAAAAAGACTCTCAGAGGTAAGGTTTTCTCTCTCAGTTGGATTACGGTGGCTCCGTTGGCTATTATCTCTTTTACTTTCATCTCAAAGCTTTCTTTCCCTATCAAGTCAGAGCTGGTGATTACATAAAGGCTAAAGTTATGCTTTTTGTATAGTCTCATTTCTATCTTTTTTTCCAGGCAGTAAGTTTGAAAACGAATTTTCCTGAATCGCTTTCCCATGAGGGGAGAAAGCAATTTGCCAAACTCCTCTAGACTTCTTTCTGCCTCTTCAACTCTTTTGAAGTTAGCTCTGATCATCTCTTTGATTTCTTCTCTTTTTTCTTCGGCGAGTTGCGCTCCTACATCTTTTTGAGAATTACGAGAACTTATCAGTTCTTCCTGGCTAAAAACAGGAGTCTCTTCTACTATCTTTGCCAGGGAATGGCGTAGCTCCTTAAGCTCCTCAGTAAAGGAGCGGTCGTCCAGGACAAATCTTACCGCATCTTCTATAACTCTTAGTCCCTCACTGGCACGATTAAAATTAGCATCTATTATTCGGTAGATAGTTCGGCGGGAATCCATAATAAACCTCTTTACTTTCTTGAATATAGTAGCCCTTTCTCTTTACTTATCATAATATCTTGCAGGTGATAAGTCAAACTATTTTTTGAAGAATGGAATTTATATGATCTACCGAAGGACAATCTCGTATTGCGTCGTGCGTGATGGGTATTGCGCAATACGACATACGATATACGCAATACGAAATTGTCCTGAGGTATTTTTGACAAAAGAGCTAGTCTGGGCTAAAATGTAATTGATTGACTTTAAGAAAACAGAAGGGAGAAAGCTATGAAGATAAATTGTAAAAGAGAGGACTTCCTGGAGAGCATCCAGGTAGTACAGAATGCTTTGACCAGCACTGCTCTACCTGTTCTTTCTTATGTATTACTAGAAGCCGGGCCAGAAAAGATAACTTTAACAGCTACTAATTTGGAAACTACTATCCGGTCTTCTTTCCCTGCTCAGGTTGAGGGGGAGGGTGAGATATGTCTTCCCGGAGATAAGCTTTTCTATATCTTGAGAGAACTTCCCTCTGCTCCGGTAGTACTCGAGATAGAAAAGGGTAAAGCTACTATCAGGTGTAAGAAAGCAATGTTTCAACTCCTGGGTCTTTCTCTCGAAGATTTTCCGGAAGTTCCTCAAATAATGGTGGAAAAGTTCTTTTCTCTTTCTCAGGAAGAGCTCAGGCAAATGATTCAACGGACAGTTTTCGCTGCTTCACGGGATGAGACGCATCAGAACTTGAATGGGGCTTATCTTGAGGTTGAAGAAAAGGATGCGAGATTGGTGGCTACTGATGGAAGACGTCTATCTTTTGTTCACCTTTCTTTAACTTCTTCCTCTCTCTCCTCTGGGGAAGCTATAATTCCTTTGAGAGCATTGCAGCAACTGGCACGAATTTTAAGTGGAGATAAAGAGGTAAAAATAGGGGTGAGTGAGAGACAGATATTTTTCGAAATGGACCCTATTCTTCTCATCTCCCAATTGGTCGATGCTAAATTTCCTGATTATAGAAAAGTAATTCCTACTGAGTTCAGTATAGCCGTATTAGCTGATAGAGATGACTTTTTGAGAAGCGTCAGGCGAGTTTCTCTTCTCACAGATGAAAAATCCCGTCTTCTCAAATTTCAATTGAAGAAAAATACTCTTCTTATTAGCGCTGAGGCTGCTGAATTGGGATACGCCTATGAGGAAATTGATGTAAGAAGGGAAAGAGGGGAGGAAATAGAAATAGGCTTTAGCTCTGCTTATCTTCTGGATATATTAAAAAATATAGAAAAGGGAGAGGTTCGGATAGAGCTAACAGATTCTGAAGGTCCCGGGGTGATCAGACCCAGCGAGAATAAAGACCATATTTGTGTGCTGATGCCTGTGAGATTACGAGGCATGGAAGAGGAGGAAGTAGAGTAGATATTTTAAGAAATCAAAGTGCGGTTAAATAGTCTATTTTTATCAAATTTTCGTAATTTCAAAACCCTGGATTTAGAGTTTTGTCCCGATTGGAATATTTTCTGGGGTGACAATGGCGAGGGTAAAACTAATCTAATCGAGGCCCTCTACTGCTTGGGATATGGTTCATCTTATCGCACAAACTATGATGAGGAACTGATTAAGTGGGAAGAAAAGGGTCTCTATCTGAAAGGAGAAGGGTGTAAGAGGGAGGTATTCCTGGACTATGAGTTTGTTCTTTCCCGCAATAATTCTAAAATAAGAAAAGTAAATTCTCACCGAGTAAACCTGAGAGATTCCACCAAGTGGCTATGGATGGTTGTTTTTTCCCCTGATGATATCTGGCTGTTAAAAGGCCCTCCGCTAGAGAGAAGAAATTTTCTAGATGCCAAACTCCCCCTGTTTAACCCTCGTTATCCTTACCTCAAATCTTCCTATCAGAGAATACTCTCTCAAAGAAATTATCTTCTTTTTTTTGCCAAAAAGAACAAACGAACCGATGGGCAATTAGAGAGCTGGGATAAGCAGTTAATAGATGTGGGTTCAATAATAGTTAAGATACGTCTGGAGGGGCTGAGAAAGCTTAGTTCTTTTTTTGCCACTATTTATCCAGAGATAAATGGTAAGGAGTGTAGGGCCAACCTGGTCTATAAGTCTTCCTTTTTGAAAGGTGACTTTTCTTCCCTCACCCTGGAAGAGATTAAGAGTATTTTTCGCAAAGAGCTAGAGCTAAGGAGAAAAAAGGAAATGGAGCAACAGGTAACCTTGGTGGGTCCCCATCGAGATGACTTTCTTATTTTAAGAAATGGAGTTAGCCTGCGTCCTTTCGGCTCTCAAGGAGAGCAGAGAATGGCTGCTCTCTCTTTGAGGCTAGCCGAGCTTGAGCTAGTTAAGTCAAAGGAAGAGGATTATCCTCTGAGTCTGTTAGACGATATTGCTCCTGAGCTTGACCCAGCAAGGCAAAGATTATTATTAAATTCAATTAAGAATCAGGGTCAGGTTTTTCTCACCGCTACCAATCTCTCCCTATTTAAGAATAACGTATCGCAAGAGACTTATTTCTATCAGGTAAAAGCGAACAATGTGAGGAGACAAGTATGAAGCGTGATAGCTTTCCTTCTCCTGTGGGCGAGGTGTTGGGAAGAGTATTCAGTAGACGAGGCATAAGTAAAAAAATGAAAGAGATGAGTGTTCTAGGGTTGTGGAAAGAAGTAGTAGGCAAAAAAATAGATAGACATACTCATCCCTTCTCAATAAAA
>WJOQ01000280.1 GCA_009618505.1 Clostridia bacterium
CCAGGAAATAGAAGAAGTAGAGGCAGTAAACTTCAACTCTCCCTCTCAAATCGTTATCTCTGGTAAAAGAGAAAAAGTAGAAAAGGCAGCAGAACAATTAAAGCAAAAAGGAGCTAGAAGAGTAATTACTCTTCCCGTAAGTGGCGCCTTTCACACCTCTTTTATGAGAAAGGCTGCCGAGAAGTTTTCTCGGGAGTTAGACAAAACCTTTTTTTCTGAACCTACCTGCCCGATAATAACTAACACTTTTGCTGAATACGCAACTAATAGTGAGGAAATTAAGAAAGCTTTGAAAAGACAGATAGACCATCCTGTTCTCTGGGAAGATGCAATGAAAAAGCTTATATCCGGAGGAATTGATTTATTCCTGGAGGTGGGACCAGGCAAAGTCTTACAAGGACTCCTGCGGAAAATAGATGGAAAGGTATCCGTTTTAGGGGTACAGACCCCCCAGGATTTAGAGAAAATCAAGGATTCTTCCCACTTCTGAGGCAAAGATGGAACAATAGGGGGGATTGACAAAATTCTAAATTGGTATAATATTATACAGAAAAGAGCAGAAGCTCAACTACTTTCTCTGTATCAGGTTAATAGGCTAAGCGCTAAGCAGTCTAGATAAGCCTAAGGTGTATTTGATGAATGCAATAATAAAAAGGGATTCTCCTCTTACTCTGTCCTATCAACTCAAACAAATTCTGGAAGAGATGGTTTCCAGTGGAAAGTATAAAATAGGCGATCCCTTTCCTACAGAAAGGGATATAGCCGAACAATTTGGAGTTAGCCGAATAACGGTAAGAGAAGCAATCGGACACCTGGTTTATCAAGGAATATTGAGACGAGAACAGGGACGCGGAACCTTTGTTACTCAGCCAAAAGCCTATGAGAAAATTAATGAGCTTATCAGTTATACCCAGGATATGCGTAATCGGGGAATGAAACCCAGCTCCAAAGTTCTGGCACTCAAATTAGAACGTCCTTCCTGGGAAGTTATGAACTCCTTGAGATTGGGCGAATCAGATAAAGTCATTAAACTAGCCAGATTGAGACTAGCTGATAAAGAGCCTATGACTATTCAGACCGTTTATCTTTCCTATAACGTTTGCCCTGAAGTTTATGAAAAAGATTTTGACTGGACAACACAGTCGCTTAATCTTGTCTTGAAGGATTTGGGATTTAAAGTTGTGTCAGCCGTTCAGCGTATTTCCGCTGATATAGCCAATGACCTGGAAGCTGAGCTATTGGAAATCCCTTCTGGCTCCCCTCTTTTGATTGGAGAACAGATTTCCTATCTGGGCAATGACAAACCAATTGAGACTCTTAAATCGGTCTATCGAGCAGATCGATACGACATTGTAGTTAATTTAAACCAGGAAAAGGAAGAAAAAGATTAAATAAAGGCATAAATTTTTTAAGAATATTGGTATAACATGATACCACAACTAGAAAAAAGGTAACAGATAAGTTTTTCCCAAAAATGTGAGATTCTTCGCCTGTCATTGCGAACGGAGTGAAGCAATTTCAAGACAATCTCAAAAGAGACTCCGCAACCTGACGATAGAAAAATAAAATTTTAGAAAAACTAAGGTGCAAAATGCAGATAGCCTCTGGAGGAAAGAAATGAGAGTAATTATCGTTAAGGATTATAAGGAAATGAGCAGGCGTGCCGCAAAAGTGGTTGCAAATAGAATGGAAAGAAAACCTGATTTAGTCTTAGGCCTGGCTACGGGAAGTACACCGGTAGGAATGTATAGCGAACTCATCCGAATGCATAAAGAAGAAGGACTTGATTTTTCCAAAGTGAGAAGCTTCAACTTAGATGAATATTGTGGACTCTCCTCTGATCATCCTCAGAGTTATCACTACTTTATGCACGATAAGCTCTTTAACCACATCAACATCAGACCCGAGAATATCTATATCCCCAGAGGTGATGTGGAAAATGCGAATATCTCCTGTGAATGGTACGAAAAAAAGATAAAAGAAGAAGGAGGTATGGATTTACAAATTCTAGGGATAGGGAGAGACGGGCACATTGGCTTCAATGAACCTGGCTCTTCTTTAGGTTCAAGAACAAGGATAAAAACCTTAACTAAAGAGACTATAGAGGACAACGCCCGTTTTTTCAAAAAGAGAGAGGAGGTTCCCCTTTATGCTATCACTATGGGTTTGGGAACAATATCTGAAGCCAGAGAGTGCCTTCTCCTGGCCAGCGGAACAAATAAGACTGAAGCTATCCAGAAATCTATTGAAGGGCCAGTCTCTGCTGAGATAACAGCATCCCTTCTTCAACTCCATCCCAGAGCAATTATTATAATAGACGAAGAAGCAGCTCAGAATCTACGACAGAAGGATTACTATCGCTATGCAGAAAAAATGGCTGAAAAACTGGAGAGAAAATAAGAGAAATGGCAGAGCTCATCAATAACCTCAAAGAGAAGGCTAAAGAAAAACCTAAGAGAATAGTTCTCCCAGAAGGAGAAGAAGAGAGAATTATCAAGGCAGCGGGAATAATTAGCCAGAAGAAAATTGCTATTCCTCTTCTTTTGGGAAATATAGAAAAAATTAAGGAAAAGGCTCGCTATTTAAAAATAGATTTGAGGAATATAGAGATAATTGACCCTTTCAATTTTCCCAAGACCTCAGAGTATATATCCTTTTATTGCCAGATGAGGAAAGACCACTCTATTTCTAAGAAAATAGCTC
>WJOQ01000023.1 GCA_009618505.1 Clostridia bacterium
AATGGTTGCATAATCCTATTGTAGACCAGTTGATAGATCAAGAGAGAGTTACTGTAGATAAGGAAGAACGAATGCATATTATGAATATCATCCAACAGATTATTATTGAGGAGTGTCCAGATATCTTTATCGATAACATGGTTGTACACAATGCCATGCAAAACTACGTGATGGGCCTTACGTGGAGGCCGATCATGAGTGCCTGGTACTACTTCCATGACCTTTGGTTCGAGAAGTAGACTTAGGGAGATACAAGGAGAGGGGAGAATACCTCCCCTCTCCTTCCTTTACGAGGTAACAGAACATGAAATTTTCCCAGTTCTTGATACGAAGATTATTATATTCCATTCTGGTCTTATTGGGTCTTTCTATTCTGATATTTACCATTGCTCGTATATTGCCAGGAGATCCTGCACGTCTTGCGTTAGGGCCATTCGCACCGGAAGAACAAGTTGAACACCTAAGACACAATATGGGTATGGACAAGTCGTTACCTCTTCAGTACTGGGATTATATCAGAGGGTTATTTCATGGTGACCTTGGTCTTTCATTTCAGACTAGGCGAAATGTTGCTCTTGATATAACCCATTACTTACCGGCAACCGTTGAACTAATTACCATGGCAATCTTATGGGTTTTTGTGATCGGAGTTCCACTTGGAGTTCTATCAGCTCGCTATAAAGATGGTTGGCTGGATAACACGAGTCGGGTAATAGCATTTGTCGGGGTATCGGTCCCACCATTTGTTGTTGGACTCATTGGTCAACTCGTCTTCTCTTATGTTCTGGGAATTCTTCCAACTACAGGACGCTTGGCTCTTTTAACTCCTAACCCACCCACCATTACCGGCCTTCTCTTATTAGATAGCTTAATCGCTGGAAATTTTGATACTTTTGGTGATGCGCTGAAACATATTCTCCTTCCCTCATTTGCTGTTGCCATGACTGGAATTGGTCAAATTACCCGGATTACACGCTCTAGTATGATTGATGTTTCTAGCAAGGACTATATTGAAGCCGCTCGGGCCTTTGGTATACCCGATCGCTACGTTACCTTTAAATACATGCTAAAACCTTCTTTCATTGCACCGATGACCATCCTTGGACTCTCTTTTGCTTCCCAACTTGGCAATGCTTTCCTTGTTGAAACTGTCTTTGCATGGCCTGGGATAGCGAAATATGGGATACGTGCCATACTGCGGAAAGATTTCAATGCTATTATGGGGGTTGTCCTCATCATCGGCTTAGCATTTGTAATGGTAAACTTTATAGTGGATGTCTTGGCTGGGTATATTGACCCTCGCATTCGGATACAGGAGGAAACTATTGAAGAATAAACAAAGGGTTCTCTCATCAGTTAATTCAGAGTTTACTACTACTCAGTGGATGGTGCTCAAAGATGAGATTGGGCGTGCTTGGTATAGGTTTCGCCGCAACTCCATCTCGATTACCGGCGGTTCGATGGTTCTCTTGGTTATACTTTTAGCAATCCTGGCTCCTTACGTCACTCCATATTCCCAACATGCAGGGGCATTTACAGATTTCCTAAATGCTTTCCAAGCACCAAGCAAGTCCTATTGGTTTGGAACAGATGAAATAGGCAGAGACATCTTCACCCGTGTCATCTTTGGTTATCGAATCTCATTAATGCTTGCTGTAATTGTATTGGGGATCAGCGTACCTTTAGGGGTTATCCTTGGCCTCACCGCCGGATATTTTGGTGGAAGAATTGAAACGATCATCATGCGTACTACTGACGTCTTCCTTGCCGTTCCTCCCTTATTAATGGCACTGGCTATCTGTGCAGCTTTTACGCCGACCATCGAAAAAGCAATGCTGGCAATAGCCTCGATTTGGTGGACCTGGCACTGTCGCTTGGTTCACGGCATCACACGATCGATCAAAACGGAGGAATTCGTGCAAGCAAGCTGGGTAATCGGTGATAGCCACTTTAGGATAATATTCAAAGACATTCTTCCCAATTGTATGTCTGCAATCATTGTAAAGACTACATTAGATGTAGGGTTCGTTATTTTAGTCGGAGCTGGCTTAAGTTTCTTAGGATTAGGCACACAGCCCCCAAAGTCCGATCTAGGAACAATGATATCCTATGGAGCACAATATCTTCCTACGAAATGGTGGCTGACTGTCTTCCCTAGCTTTGCTATTCTGTTTCTCATTTTAGGATTTAATCTACTGGGAGACGGGCTACGGGATATGCTTGATGTGGAAACAGAGGGAATTTAAATGGGAAATAAATATATACTTGAAATCCGAGATCTACATGTTCATTTCCGAGTATACGAAGGGATTTCTCGTGTGATAGATGGAGTCTCCCTATATATTGCTAAGGGTGAGCGAGTGGGATTGGCTGGAGAGACCGGTTGTGGTAAGACAGTCACCATGAAAACAGTAATGGGGATGCTAAAGATTCCTCCTGCGATTATCCCCTGTGGAGAGATTTGTCTGGATGGTCGAGACATCTTAAGGATGTCTCCAAAGGAGCTCCTTCAGATAAAGGGGACAGAGATTTCGGTGATCTTCCAGGATCCAATGAATGCGCTGAACCCTGTCTTTACAGTAGGAGAGCAGTTCTATGATGTAATTCGCTTTGCCCAGCAGCGCTTTAGCAATGGGGGAAATCTATCCAGAGAGAGGATTCGTAATAAGATGATTGCTGCATTGAAAGAAGTCATACTTCCTGACCCAGAGCGGATTGCGAACAGTTATCCCCTCGAGCTCAGTGGAGGAATGCGCCAACGAGTGTTGATTGCTATGGCACTGGTGAATAACCCGAAGCTTCTTATCGCCGATGAACCTGGAACCGCCCTTGATGTGACAATTCAAGCCCAAATCTTGGATTTGATGAGTAAGCTTGTTGAAACCAAAGGGATATCTGTATTACTTATCACTCATAACCTTGGAGTTATACAAGAAACAACGGAACGAGTCTATATTATGTATGGAGGCCAGGTGATGGAGACAGCGCCGACGAATGTCCTCTTCGGGAACCCTAAGCACCCTTATTCACAAGGGCTTCTTTCTTCTGTCCCCCGTCTCACTGGAGGTGAGATCGCTGAAGGGATTCCAGGAACAGTTCCGGACTATATTACAGCTCCATCAGGATGTCGTTTCCATCCACGCTGCAATTATGCTATGCCCATCTGCGCGCAGAAGGAGCCTCCGCTCACCATGCTCGAATCCGATCACTATGTCGCATGCTATCTTTATGCAAAACAAGGGGGTCAGAATGAATAATCCTCTCCTATCTGTTGAGAACCTCGTAAAATACTTTCCTATAAGAGTTGGATTTTTCCAGCGGCGAATTGGAAAGGTAAGGGCTGTTGATGGTGTCAGCTTTGATATAAAAAACGGCGAGATCTTTGGTTTGGTCGGTGAGTCTGGTTCCGGGAAATCCACGGTTGGAAAGACCTTAGTAAGGATTTATAAACCGACAGGAGGAGCTGTTTGGTTTAAAGGAAGGGATGTTACAAAGTCAACGAAGGAGAACCTGCGCTTCTTTAAGAAAGAGGTTCAGATGGTATTTCAGGACCCTAAGTCTTCCCTTAATCCTCGCCGAAGTATCAAAAGCACGCTTGAGGACCCACTGATTGTTCACAGAATCGCTCAAAACGGGCGTGATCGTGAGAGAATTATCGGGAATCTCCTCCAAATGGTCGAGCTCTCACCCAACTATATGTATAAATACCCATCCGCATTGAGTGGAGGACAGCGTCAGCGCGTAGCGATTGCTCGAGCTCTGGCAGTTAAGCCTTCTTTTATCGTCCTCGATGAGCCGACCTCAGCCTTAGATGTATCGGTTCAGGCTAAGATTATTCATCTCCTACAAGGGCTCCAAAGGGAGTTCCATCTGTCGTATCTATTTATCTCCCATGACCTTAGCTTGGTACGTACGATAGCCAGACGGACTGCTGTTATGTATTTAGGGCGGATTTATGAAATTGCTCCAACGGAGAAGCTATTTACAAGTCCACTCCATCCTTACACTCGGACATTGATCTCAGCTGTTCCTGTTATTTCCAAAGAGGAGCAAGAAGCAAAACCAATGAAGCAGAGTCGGGGGGGCGAGATTCCCAGTCCAGTGAACCCACCAAATGGTTGTGCTTTTCATCCTCGTTGTAGTTTGGCAGATAAAATCTGTTCCCAACAGCTTCCGGAGCTTGTGGAAGTTATACGAGGTCATTTTGTCCGTTGTCATCATGTCTCGTTCAATATGCCATCAGTTAAACAGTGAGGCAGCCGTTTTGTTAAGGGTAGGGTATAGAAGAAAATTAAGAAAAAAAGAGAGTATAGAATAACTACTGTAAATACATTATAGAGGTAAAAAATATGCAAAAAGTAAAGATTGGCCTTATTAGAGTAATATCCTTTGAGGACGAAAAATTAATTGAACTTCATGGAAGATTGATAGAAAAGTATTTTCCATCTCTGCAACTTATTTCCAGATGTATAAAAAATCAATCAAAGGGGATATACGATGAAGAGACTAAGAAAATAGCGATTCCAAAAATCGTTGAACTTGGTTCACAAATTGAAGAAGAGGAAAAAGTCAAGGCAATTATCATTAGCTGTGCAGATGATCCCGGCGTAAAAGAATTGAGGAAGTTGCTGAAAATCCCTGTTATTGGTGCAGGAAGTTCTGTTGCTGCCCTCTCTTTATCTTATGGTGATAAAGTTGGGACATTTGGAATCACAGAGCAGGCTCCTCCAATAATGAGAGAAATTTTAGGCAAACATTTAGTAGCAGAAACAAAGCCGGAGGGCATCAAGACAACTTTAGACCTGATGACTAATGAAGGAAAAAGAAACGCATTCAAATCTATCAAATATCTCAAAGAAAAGGGAGCCGAAGTTATAGCACTTGCCTGTACTGGTTATTCAACGGTGGGTATTGCCCAGGATTTAGAGAAAGAGGTAGGGATACCTGTTTTGGATGCTGTTATTGCCGCTGGTCTGTTTGCATGGCATTTTACAAGGGGATCAATATGATAGAGATAGATGAAGAGATTGTAAAAAATGCAGTCTTAGGAGGTACCCTTCTTGGAGGAGGGGGTGGAGGAAGTCTGAAAGAAGGAGAGAAATTAGGAGGACTTTCATTAGCTGTAGGTATTCCTACTTTAATTAGTTTAGATGAGTTGCAAGATGATGCACTCCTGGTTACTGTTTCTGCAGTTGGAGCTCCTGCTGCTAAAGAGCAGTATCTCAAGCCTATACATTATGTTAAAGCGATTCAGCTTATAGAAGAAGCAGGGGTGAAAGTTGATGGACTTATAACTTGTGAAAATGGTGGGCTTGCTACACTGAACGGATGGTTTCAGTCAGCTGTGCTGGAGATTCCAGTCGTTGATGCCCCCTGTAATGGAAGGGCACACCCCATCGGAGTAATGGGCTCTATGGGGCTCCATAAGAGTAAAGGTTATATTTCAAAACAAGTTGCAGTAGGAGGGGATCGAGATAAAGATAGATATTTAGAAATATATATAGCTGCAAATACAATTGAGGCATCCAGAATTATTAGACAGGCAGCAGTAATAGCAGGAGGATTAGTAGGTGTAGCCAGGAATCCAGTAACCGTTAAATATGCCCGGGAGAATACCGCTGTAGGAGGGATAAGCCAGGCTATTGAACTTGGAAAGATTATGCGAGAAGCTAAAGAAAAAAGTCCTGAATACATGATAGAAAGAGCTGTAGAATTTCTGAGAGGTAGAAAAGTAATGGAAGGAAAAATTCAAAACGTAAAGCTAAAGACCATAGGTGGATTTGATG
Organism: Clostridia bacterium; assembly: GCA_009618505.1. The sequence goes on from WJOQ01000023.1 coordinate 5,787, forward strand.
TAGGAAATGTTACGGTAAGAAATGAAAAGGAACTTTATGAATTGACATTCTGGAATGAATATATGTGTCTGGAGAATAAAGGGCAAAGAATCGGAACTTTTCCTGATTTAATAGCCACAGTTGATCTGGAAACAGGAGTACCCTTACCAACAGCAGAGGTGAGAGAGGGCCAGAATGTTGCAATTTTGCATGTTCCAAGACAAAAGCTGAAGCTTGGAGCAGGAATGAAGGATCTAGAAATATTTAAACAGATAGAGGAAGTAATAAAAAAACAGATCATAAAATATTCTTTTTTTGGGGGTAATTAAATGTTACATCAAGTATTAGAGGTATTTGAACTTTTAGATAGTAAATATATAAACGGCCAGAAAATTGCAGATTTTTTAAAAGGAAAGGGGTTAGAAAAAATTGAGGTACAGAGAATAGGTGAAAATACAGGCTCGACAGATTTTATAAAAATAATAGTTCCAGGGACTAATGGAAAACAGAAAGGAGGAGAGGCTCCTACTCTCGGAATTATTGGGAGGCTCGGAGGAATAGGCGCAAGACCAGAGCGTATTGGTATAGTCTCTGATGCTGATGGAGCAGTTGCAGCTATCTCTTGTGCTTTAAAACTCGCGGATATGCAAAAGAATGGAGATATATTAAATGGGGACGTAATTCTATCGACTCAGATTTGCCCAAATGCACCTACACAACCTCATAAACCTGTTCCCTTTATGGGTTCCCCTGTAGATATGGGTGTTATGAATAAGTATGAAGTAGACTTGAATATGGATGCTATATTATCTATAGATGCAACAAAGGGGAATAGAATAATAAATTTTAGAGGTTTTGCAATTACTCCTACTATAAAAGAGGGATATATTTTAAGAATAAGCGAAGATCTATTAAATATAATGGAATGGACTACAGGTAGATTCCCTAGGGTTGTTCCCATAACCACTCAAGATATTACTCCCTATGGAAATGGTTTATTTCATGTGAATAGCATAGTTCAACCTTGTGTAACTACAATCGCTCCAGTCGTTGGCATTGCAGTAACTACAGAGATGCCTGTTTCTGGATGCGCAACAGGAGCTAATCACGAAATTGACGTGGAAGAAGCTAGCAGGTACTGTATAGAAGTGGCTAAAGCATTTACAGAAGGAAAATGTAATTTCTATAATAATAAGGAATTTAAGCACATTCTAAAACTTTATGGATCAATGAAAAATCTCCAAACATTAGGTAAAGAGTAAATGAAAGCACAGATTGTCCTTACAGTCAATGAATCAAAAAGATTAATAGCTAAGGCTATTGTTTCTCTTCCTGAAATAAAAAATGCTTTAGAAAAAGGAAAGATATTGCTCAAGGGTGGGACTACCGTATCAGCTATAGCTGAAGAGCTGGTGGAAATTCCGCTGAGAATATGTGGAAGGATAAGCAAGAGGGGCACAGTTTCTTCTCAAATTATGTCGGTGAAACATCCGCACAGTATTCTGGTAGAGAAAGGAAAGATAAAGAATATAGATGATAATATAGTTGAAGTGGTAAAGAATCTTGGGAGAGGAGATATCATAATAATAAGTGGAAATGCTCTGGACTCTCAAAAAAATGTGGGAATGATGGCGGGATCAGTTTCAGGAGGAAATGCAGGGATAGCTGTTTCTGGAATGTTATCAGAGGGTGCCGAAGTAATAATACCTATCGGACTTGAAAAGTTAATCCCTGGGACTGTTAGAGATGCATCGATTATAGCAGGAAGAAAGGATGTAGATGTATCTTATGGCATGGCTGTAGGATTAATTCCTTTATATGGGAAGGTTATCACTGAAAAAGATGCAGTAGAAATCCTTGCTAAGTTAAATTGTACAGTTATAGGTAAAGGAGGAATATTGGGAGCAGAGGGTTCTACAGTAATGGTTGTGGAAGGCTTAGAGAAGGAAGTTGAAAAAATATTGAAAGCTGCTGAAGAAGTAAAAGGTGCTAATATTAGTGGGCAAAAAGAAAGTTTAGAAAAAGAAATTGATATAGGTATAATAAGAATGCGCAATAATGAATAATATAAAAAAGAGAATAATCCGAGATGAAAAGTTGAAATTGAAGAACGAGGAGCATTGGATGATTTCACATGGGAAGAGGTCAAGGATTTATATCCTGGGCCAGATGACTATATTTTAGTTACTAGAATGAGAGACGGAAAAAGTTAAAGGTAAAACTTCAAAATTGCTTGAGGTTGTCTTAGAAGAAAAGAAAAAAGAAATAATAAAAGAGTGGATTGATTCCGGAAGGATTGAAGATATAAAATAATTAAACACAAAAAATTTTACCTATCACCCATTCGTTATTACAAAAAGAGAATTAGAAGGGTTTTTGGATGGCGAAAAGTAAGAAGGTAATGAAAATATCGAATTTACGCTTATGGGATTGTACCTATTTTAAAAAACAGGTGCCTTAAAATCAAAATACGGGGTCTTGCAATATAACAAAGGATATGCTATATCAGCAATATGACCAGACCATTACGGATAGAATTTGCGGGAGCAGTTTATCACATAACCTCCAGAGGAAATGCCAGGCAGGCGATCTTCCTTGACGAGAAAGACTTTGCTGATTTCCTTTAATAAATAGGGAAGGTAAAAGCCATTTGTCTTTGCCCGGTTGATGATAGTAGAAAGAGATACCTTCTGGTTATAATCATTTTCTAGGATATCTTTTATATAACTGTAATTATACCATCTAATCGGTACCTCTTTTGCTTGGATTAAATCTTTTTCTGTATTTAGTTCTTTTATAATATTTGTTTCAATAGCTTGATCTATTTTACGATTAATTGTTTTTCTGTTATATTGGATAGAGAAATTATCCGGATCTTTTTTATATCTGTTTAATAATTTAAAGAATCTTCTTCTTTTGATTCCGAGAATTGATAAGATATAATTAATCTTGATTTCTTTATCCACATAACTTTTTAATAGTAATTTTACTTGCTCATCTACAAAATTTTTGTGTAATTGTTTAGACATAATTTAGAACCTCTTTTCTTTTTAGAATTTAGTTCTAGATTACATCTTTTTATTGTTTTTTATTAGTCCACTTTTGAAATGTAAATTA
>WJOQ01000308.1 GCA_009618505.1 Clostridia bacterium
TAACCACCAAGGTCAACTCGGGAATCTCGAAATCCACACCTATGACATACTTTACCTTCTCATTAAACTCATAGAGTATGGGCCTGCGTCCCCCTGAGGATTGGCCAAATTCACTTTCCTTAACTACTTTTTTTTGTAAGTAGAACCTTATAATTTTGTTCACTGTAGGTATAGAGAGGTCACAAATGTTGGCCATCTCTTTTTTAGATAATCTTCCCTTTTCTCTCAATGCACAAATGAACCGTAATTTATTCACTTCAACTCTCGCTAAAAGGCATAATTTTATAAAGACTTTTATAAAAGTCTTATAATAAGTATATATCAAATAAAAGTTTTGTCAAGATTAGATGGAGCGTACGCGGTAGGTGGGGTAGTAGGTCATTGCTAGGGGATACTTTGAAAGGATAGGGCTTGTTATTGTATCGTAAATTCCCTTATTTTCCAGAGAAAGTAAGCATGGAATCCTTCAAGTCTATTTGAATCGTAGTTCCTTCTTTGAATTTGCCAGCCAGGAGATATTTAGCCAGAGGGTCTAGCACCTCTCGTTGAATGACTCTCTTTAGTGGTCTTGCTCCATAATCAGGGTCAAAACCTCTTTCAGCTAGATAATTCTTTGCCTTTTCCGAGTATTCAAGTTTAAGGTCTTTTTCTTTTAGTCTCTGGTTTACTTCAGAAAACTGAATATCCACAATCCTCTTGATTTCTTCTTTTCCTAAGGGATTAAAGATGATTACTTCATCAATCCGGTTTAAAAATTCTGGAGCAAACTGAGCTCTAAGAGCGGACATCACTTTGTTCTCTATATCTTGCCGCCTCCCAGAAGACATTCCCTGTAGATAACTACTACCTATATTGGAAGTCATAATAATGACTGTATTTTTAAAATTTACCGTCCTTCCCTGTCCATCGGTGAGTCTGCCGTCATCGAGAATCTGAAGTAAAGTGTTATAGACATCAAGATGAGCTTTTTCTATCTCATCAAAGAGGATAACTGAATAAGGTCTCCTTCTTACTGGCTCGCTGAGCTGGCCTCCTTCTTCATAACCAACATATCCTGGAGGTGCACCGATAAGCCGGGAGACAGTATGCCTTTCCGTGTATTCGCCCATATCAATTCTAATCATAGCTTCTTCATCATCAAAGAGAAATTCTGCCAGGGCTCGGGCAAGTTCTGTTTTTCCTACCCCAGTGGGACCCATAAAAATGAAAGAACCGAGCGGGCGCTTGGGATCCTGGAGCCCAGTACGGCTCCTCCTTATAGCATTAGAAACAACTTCTATAGCCCTGTCCTGACCTATGACTCGTTCTTTTAACCTCTCCTCCATCCGAGAGAGCTTATCCTTTTCTCCTTCTATAAGTCTTGAGGTGGGTATGCCCGTCCATTTTGAAACCACCTCTGCAATATCCTCTTCATCTATCTCTTCTTTTAGCATCTTTTGATTCTTTTGCAGCAGAGCTAATCTCTCATTCTCTTCCTTTAGTGATTTCTCCAATTCTATAAGAGTGCCATAACGAAGTTCTGCTGCTATTTCCAGTCTGCCTTCTCGTTCAGCTTTTTCTGATTCAATCCTTGCTTGCTCTATCTTTTCTTTAGCCTCACGGATTTTCTGAATAATAGCTTTTTCATCATTCCAGTGCGATTTTAGCCCATCACTTTTTTCTCTCAGATTAGCTAACTCTCTTTCCAATTCCGCTCTTCTGGCCTCAGATTCCGTATCCTTTTCCTTCTTTAGAGCCTCTTTCTCAATCTGTAATTGAGTTATTCTTCGCTCTACTTCATCTATTTCAGTCGGGCAACTATCCATCTCCATGCGAAGTCCAGCCGCAGCTTCATCAATAAGGTCTATAGCTTTGTCGGGTAGAAACCGCTCACTTATATAGCGATGAGATAACCTGGCAGCAGCAATAATAGCTGAATCTTTGATCCTGACTCCGTGGTGAACTTCGTAGCGCTCCTTTAAACCACGTAGAATAGCTATCGTATCTTCAATAGAAGGTTCTTCAATATAAATAGGCTGAAACCGTCTTTCCAGAGCAGCATCCTTTTCTATATTCTTTCGGTACTCGTCCAGAGTAGTAGCACCGACAGCCCTCAGTTCTTTAGCATCTACTGCTCCCTCGGCAGCTCCAGCCCCCACTACTGTATGAAGCTCATCAATGAAGATAGTTAATTGACCTTCCGCCCGTCTTATCTCACGCAAAACAGCTTTCATCCTATCTTCAAATTCACCGCGAAATTTAGCTCCGGCTACCATTGAACCAATATCTAAAGCTAGAAGGCGTCTGTTTTTCAAACTATCCGGAACATCGCCAGCTATCATTCTTTGAGCTAACCCCTCCACTATTGCTGTCTTGCCTGTTCCGGGTTCGCCTATAAGCACAGGATTATTCTTTGTTCGCCGTGATAGAACCTGTATGATGCGTCGGATTTCCTTGTCTCTACCGATCACCGGGTCTAATTTACCCTGCTTTGCTAAAGAAGTAAGGTCTGTGGTATAACGCTTAAGAGCCTGATATTTTCCTTCCGGATTCTGATCGGTAATGCGCTCGGCTCCACGAATATCGGCTAAAGCTCTAAGAAGAGCATCTTTATTTACACCATTTTTTTTTAGGGTTTGACCGGCAAAAGAATTATCTTGACAAAGAGCGATAAGAAGATGCTCAACTCCCACGG
>WJOQ01000241.1 GCA_009618505.1 Clostridia bacterium
ATGAGCGCTTTAAAATTTATATGTCCTCTTCCCACTGAACACCGATTACTATCTGCTATATGAACATTAATTAAGTTGTTTCCGGCTATTCTAATAGGAGCTGCCTTGATTACAGACAGCTCCTATTTGTTGTGATAAATTGTTTATGGCTCGTCCGGAAAATAGTATGCGGCAGCATTTTCTTTGGTCACCAGTTCTGCTGCTAGAATTATACGAGTTGGAAGTTTCTTCTGGTAAAAACCCTCATAAACTTTGCCGCGAGCACCAAGGACAGCTACTCCCACCACCGTGGCACATTGATCCGGAGGATAGGTTACATTAGCCTGTACCAATGGTTCGCTACCATCCATTATCATCTTAATAACATTTTTATCGCATGCACCGCCAAGGAAATACTTTATATCTTCCCTCCCGGATTCCTTGTATGCCTGCAAGGCACCAAGCATCATATCGTCGTCAGCGGTATAAACAGCATCAATTTTTGTATATTTCTGAAGATAGTTTTCCATAATTGCCAAAGCTTTATCCTTTCTCCATTCACCAGGCTGTGAATCGAGAATTTTCATTCCTGGATATTGAGCGATAGTAGCTTTTATTGTTTCAGTTCTGGTAGTATTAATTGGACAGGGAATACCTTCAATGAGAACAATATTGCCTTTATAATCAAGCTGTTTTGCAAGCCACTCTGATCCCTTGCGTGTATACCCTTCATCATCGTTAGAGAGATAGACATCATATACTACTTTAGAAGTACCACGATCCATAACCACTACATAAATGCCTGCCTTGTATGCGATTTCAATAACTGATGTCACCGATGCGTCGTAGGGCCAAACTATCAGAGCATCGATACCTTTCGTTATCAAGTCTTCGATGTCATTAGCCTGCTTAGTTACGTTTTCAGCATTAACATACAGGAATTCAATGGTTTTGTCTTTGGCTTGCCAGTCAGCCATACCCTTCTTAGCCCAGTAAATAGCGCGCGCCATATACCCGGCAGTCGCTGCAGGCATGGAGTAACCTATTTTCAGTGGCTTTTCGACTGCTGCAACTGTTAATGTGAGGACTAGAGATAGAACGAAAACTAACACTAATAACCATAATATTCTTTTTTTCATTTCGATCTCCTTTCTAATTTATTGTATTTTTTAAATAATTCTTCATTTCAAAATCGTTCTGATTTTGCACCCTCACCTCCTCTATTGCTGGAAATTTCATTTTTATTTTGCACCCTCACCTCCTCTATTGCTAACACTAGAAATATCATTTTTATAGTGTTTCTCCGCTTTTGTAATCAAAAGAACAAAGCTTTGCCTATATTAACTTTACTACCTACTTTATCGCCTATCTTAAAACTCTTACCATTTGTTTTTAGCCAGTAAACAGAAATCTAGGGAAACGATCAAGGAGTTAGTCTAATCCTAAGACTTCTGCCGTTGCATATACACCGCGCCTATGATTACCAGGCCTTTTACGGTTCCCTGCAGATAGGGAGATATTCCTAGCATGTTAAGCATGTTGTTTATTATACCGAGGATTATTACTCCTACAATGGTACCCCATATGGTTCCTCTTCCGCCGGTAAATGGTGTTCCTCCAATAATAACCGCCGTTATGGCATCTAGTTCGAAACCCATACCTGTATTGGAAGTACTTACCGCATTGAATCGTGAGGTGAGCATTACAGCAGAAACACTTACGGTGAATCCACATAACATATAGCTTAGAAATTTTATACGACCCACATTGATGGCTGAAAACAATGCTACACGGGGATTTGAACCTACAGCACAGAGATGTCGTCCATAACGGGTACTATTTAAAAGAATACTTAATATCGCTGCAATAATCAGCATGATTAAGACAGGCACCGGTAGAAACCAGATCGAATTCATGCCGAATTCGCCGTAGTGGCCGCTCACCGACCGTATTTCACCTGCACTCGCCATAAAGAGTGATAAAGAACGAAAGATTGCCATAGAACCGAGAGTGACGATGAAAGGCGCGATTCTTCCTCGGGTGATCAGAAAACCATTTAAGGCACCGGATAGGATGCCCATGATTAAAGCAGCTAGGATTGCACCTGAGATTGCGAGGTACTCGTTATTGAAAACCGCCATAAGGTAATTAAGCGTCAGTATTCCAACGGCACCAATGAAGGCTATTAAAGAACCGACGGAAAGATCGATGCCTCCGCTGATAATAACGAAGGTCATTCCGAGGGCTATTATACCGACATAGGACACTTGTCTTAAGATATTAAGAAGGTTCTGTATACGAGTAAAATAAGGGCTTAACATGGCTGAAATAACAAAAAGAACAGCCAACGCAATAAATATCGCGTGTTTTTCATATTGAAATTTATTAATCCATGCAATAACTGCTTTGATCATACCTCTTTGGCTCCTTCCCGAACTCCTGTCGCTAAAAACATTATTTCTTCTTCTTTTATTTTTTCATCCGCAAGCGTGTTCATTATTTTTCCGTCTTTCATTACAATTACTCTGTGACACATACCAATTATCTCTTCCTGCTCTGAGGAAATAAAGATACAAGATAGTCCTTTCTCGGCCAGGGAGTTTATTAAGCTATAAATCTCCTGCTTGGCTGAGACATCAACCCCGCAGGTTGGTTCGTCAGCGATGAGTACAATTGGTCCCGGA
>WJOQ01000136.1 GCA_009618505.1 Clostridia bacterium
ATACAAAAAAAATAATCATAGAGGACCAATATGAAATCATTATTCACTAATATTATGAAAGGATTCGAGGGTTATGCCATTGCAAAAACTCTGAAGTACCTGAATGATCCCGGAATAATCTCTTTTGCCGGGGGATTACCCAGCAGCGATGTTTTTCCCTTAGACCTTATTCAGAAAGCTGCGGTGAAGTCACTAAAGGAGGATTGGGATCGTGTACTTCAATATACTCCTATTCCCGGAGAGAAAGAATTGATGCAGTCCATAATAGAATATCTCAAGAAAGATAATATCCATATCGAACCTGAAAATATAATGATTACCACCTCTGGACAGCATGGTTTAGACCTGGTTGGAAGATTGTTCCTTGAACCGAGAGATATCATCGTCATCGACCTCCCAACATTTGGAGGTGCCTTGGCCGCTTTTGAGATGGAAGATGCAGAATACATTGCCAAAGATATAGAAGAAGATGGATCCGATGTTAAGGGAATGGAGACGGAGATAGAAAACTTTATAACTAAAGGGAAAAAACCAAAATTCATTTATGTTGTTCCGGATTTCCAGAACCCTTCAGGTATAACCATAAGTCTTGAGAAAAGGCTTGCTCTTTTATCACTGAGTAAAAAGTACGGTATTCCTCTTGTAGAGGATAGCCCTTACAGGGAATTGAGGTACAGGGGCAGCCACCTTCCTTCCATCTATTCCCTGGATAAAAATCAAGGAAACGTGATTGGTATCTATACTTTTTCAAAAATACTCTGTCCTGGGATCAGAGTCGGGTTCAACATTGGTCCTCACGAGGTCATAAAGAAGTTCTCCTTCATTAAAGGGGCAAATATACTCAACACCCCCAAGCTCAATCAGGACATCTGCACTGCATTCCTGCGAGAATACGATCTGGATGCTCACTTCAAGAGGTCTATAAAGTACTACTCTGAAAAGCTGAATTTCTTTCTTGGAGCCATAGAAGAGAATTTCCCTGAGGATATGGGGGTAGAGTGGACAAATCCTGAGGGAGGATTGTTCCTCTGGATAGCACTGCCAGAGGAGATAAATACATCAGAGCTTTTCTACAAGGCTATTGAGGAGAAGGTTGCTTTTGTCCCAGGTGACGTTTTTTATCCTAAAGGCTTTCGTAGGTACAACACGATGAGGATAAACTTTTCCTATCCCACAAAGGAGCAAATTGTTGAGGGTGTCAGGAGGCTGAGCTCTGTTCTAAAGAAATATAAGGCTAAGAAAAAAAAGTAAAGGAAATTTTCACAAAGTAGAGGAGGAATCATGACTGATGATCACTTATATAGTCCAGGTGTAATGAAATACGTCAAAGAAGCTGAAAAATTTTTGGTCCAAAAAGAAAAACAAATTGCCCGGATAAAAAAACTCAAATTTGACACTATAGCCGTTCATGGTCTCTACACTGTAGAAGAAGCTTTATCTCAAAATCAGGGATCTGTAATAGAACCTCTTTATCTTGCTACTGCCCAAGCTTACAGGGATTCTGATGAAATGGAGGCTGCTCTTGCCTATTTAATCCCAACCTGGTGCTATACGCGGATAGCCAATCCTACAATATACTATTTAGAATGGGTTCTTGCCTTGCTTGAAGGTTACCAGACTGGCTACGATACCTCCTGCTTGGTAACAGCTTCTGGAATGTCAGCGATCATGTTAGCTGTAGATTCTCTTCTCGTAAAACAGAAAGAAGGAACAGAGAAAATAAATTTTGTCTCTTCTTTTCAGCTATACGGCGGTACATTCCAGCACTTCACAGTGAGGAAAATGAAAGAAAGGGGAATAGAAATACGCTGGGTTGACCATCAGGACGACGTAGAAGAGTGGAAGGCAAAAATTGATGAGAATACCCGCTTCCTCTATTCTGAGGCTCCAAGCAATCCTCAGCAATCATTTTGTGATGTCAAGGCGCTTGTAGAACTGGCTCACTCCTGGGAAATTCCTTTTATCATCGATTCAACCTGCGCTACTCCAGCTCTAATGCGCCCCATTGCTTATGGGGCAGACATCGTTATCCATTCTCTAACCAAATCCATAACCTCTGGCGGTCTGGCTATAGGAGGAGCTTTAATCAGCCGCAAACCTATTGCAACCAAGATAAAAAATGAAAATCCCCTCTTCAAACAAAGCTTCGCTGAGTATGTAAAGTTCCTCCCTTATAGGGATAATGGCCCAGCAGCAGCACCTCTGAATGCTCTTTTTGCCTTGAATGACCTTCGGACACTGCGCTCCAAGATGGACCTGGTTAGCGCTAACTCCGAGAAAGTCGCGGAATATCTCAGCCACCATCCCAAAATCTATCAGGTAGATTATTTGGGGTTAGAGAGTTTTTCTCTCCATAACCTGGCCAAAAAATTCATGAAATTAGTAGATTCAGACGATGGGAAGGGAAAAGAAGTAAACCGCTACGGCCACCTTCTAAGCTTTCGAGTCGATGGACCCCCTCAAAACGCACGAAAAGTTTTTGACAATCTTAAGATTATCTTCAGAGCAGGAGATTTAGGCCGCATTAAAAGCATCGCTACAATCCCTGCCATTTCTACTCACCTGCAGCAAGGAGAAGAAGCCCGCGCCAAGGCTGATATTCCACCTCAAATGATAAGACTTTGCGTGGGGGCTGAAAACCCGGACGATATCATAGCTGACC
>WJOQ01000149.1 GCA_009618505.1 Clostridia bacterium
ACGGGAGGTAAGAGTAGGTAGGGTGACTGGCTATTTTGCTCATGTAGAGGCAGCGGCTATTGAGTTGAACGGGGATTTGAAAGTAGGAGATACCATTCACATTAAGGGACACACTACTGATTTAGAGCAAAAAGTAGACTCAGTGCAAATAGAAAATGAGTCGGTGGAGAATGCAAAAGCAGGAGATTCTGTTGGGGTGAAGGTTAAAGAAAGAGTCAGACGTCATGATGTGGTCTATAAAGTGATTGATGAATAGGATCCAATATGCCGTTAACTAGCAAAATATTAGAAGGATTAAACGAAGAGCAGAAAGAGGCCGTCACTTTTGGTGAAGGCCCTCTTTTGATTATAGCTGGAGCAGGAACAGGCAAAACTCAAGTTATTACTCGACGTATTGCTTATCTTATCGCTAGTAAAAGGGCAAAGCCTGAAGAAATACTAGCTCTTACCTTTACCGAAAAAGCGGCTACGGAAATGGAGGAAAGAGTTGATATACTAGTGCCCTATGGGTATACTGGCACCTGGATTGGTACATTTCATGCTTTTGGAGATGAAGTATTAAGGGAGCATGCTCTGAAGTTGGGCCTTGACCCGAACCTTCAGGTTTTGACCAAGCCGGAGCAAATTATTTTCTTCAGAGACCGTCTTTTTGAATTTTCTCTTTCTTATTACCGTCCTTTAGGTAACCCTACCCGTTACATTGAGGCTATGACTACTCTTTTTAGTCGAGCCAAGGATGAAGACGTTGCCCCAAAGGAGTATCTTGATTACGCTGAGGGGCTCAAGGAGAAAGCAAAGGTTAATCTGGAAGATATGGAGCTAGCTGAGATTGCCAATCAACAAATGGAAATAGCCGGGACATATCAAAAATACCAGGACCTTCTTGCCAAGTATGGGAAAATAGATTTTGGAGATCAGATAACCTTACCGTTAAAGCTTTTTCAAAGCCATCCAGCTACTCTAAGGCTTTACCAGGAGCGCTTTCGCTATATCCTGGTAGATGAATTTCAAGATACTAACTATACTCAGTTTCAGTTGGTTAAGTTACTGGCGGCCCGTTACCAAAATATCACTGTAGTAGCAGACGATGACCAGTCTATTTACAAATTCAGGGGAGCAGCTATCAGTAATGTTCTGGGATTTATGGATATTTATCCTGAAGCTAATAAGATTGTTTTAACCGAGAATTATCGTTCCAGACAGATAATTCTAGATACTGCCTATCGTCTGATAAACTACAATAATCCTGACCGTCTGGAGTTCCAGGATAACATAAGCAAACATCTTACCTCTCAAGTAAAGGAAGAGGGGATAGTAAAGTATCTCTTCTTTGATACTCTTTCCAGCGAAGCAGAGGGAGTAGCTAAATTAATTAAAGAAAGGGTAGAAAAAAAAGGTTATAGGTATGGGGATTTTGCTATCCTGGTGCGGGCGAACAGGAGTGCTGATCCTTTCCTGCGGTCCTTAAATATGGCAGATATTCCCTGGTTTTTTTCAGGAAATGAAGGATTGTATCTGCGTGAGGAAGTTCGCTTCTTAATCTCTTTTCTTCGCAGTGTGGCTAACTTCGATGACAGCGTTAGTTTCTATCATCTTAGCATTTCTCCCACCTATCAGCTTTCTGTGAGAGACCTTACTCTGTGTATGAATTATGCCAGCCGCAGGAATCGCTCTCTTTTCTATGTTTTTTCCCACCTTTCTGGAATTCCGGAATTGGAGGAAGAAGTTTCTCCAGAAGGTAAGACTATTATTGATAGAGTCATTAGAGATTTAGGAGAATATGCAGATTTATCAATAAAGCGTTCCACAGGAGAGGTTCTTTATGAATTCATTACTAAAAACGGATATCTCAAAAGATTAATCTCTTCCCCTTCCCCATCTGACGAAGAAAAGGTCAAAAATATAGCCCGCTTTTTCGATATCATTCGTAGTACCTCCAATGTTATTACTCACGACAGAGTTCCTCAATTTATCAGTTATCTTGATTTACTTATCGAAGCAGGAGATGATCCTGCTGCGGCTGAAATTGATATGGAAATTGATGCAGTTAATGTTCTCACTGTTCATAAGGCAAAGGGCTTGGAATTCCCTGTGGTGATTATGGCAAATCTAGTATCCCAACGATTTCCCAGTTATTTTCGCCGTGAGGGCATACCTTTACCCGACCCCTTGATTAAAGATATCTTGCCCAGTGGAAACTTTCATCTTCAAGAGGAAAGACGCCTCTTTTATGTAGGAATGACCCGAGCTAAAAAGGAACTCTATTTCACCAGTGCTCGAGATTGTGGAGGAAAACGTCCCAGGAAAATTTCGCAATTTATTATGGAGGCTCTAGATTTATCCAAAGCAGATGTGGTACCTAATAAAGTATCTTCTCTGGAGGTAATTGAACGGAATGCTCCTCCCGTAGGGAAGAAAGGTCAGCGGGAGGAGACCATCCCTCCTGCAGAAATACTAACTCTGAGCTATCGAAGGATAGATGATTATCTTACCTGCCCTTTGAAGTATAGGTATGTTCATATAATTCGTGTGCCCATTATGCAGCATCATGCTGTGGTTTATGGTAACGCTCTTCACCAGGCAGTTCAAAAGTACTATCGTCGCAGGCTGAGCGGAGAGAAAATGGGAGAAGATGAGCTGCTCTCCGTTTTTCACAACTGC
>WJOQ01000278.1 GCA_009618505.1 Clostridia bacterium
TTCGCTTTCATTTATTTCCGGGTTGTTTTCAGAACAGGCGGCCAGTTTACCTAAAAGTCCTCCTCCCAGGCTCTCTTTTTTTCGGGTTATTTCTCTGGCTTTTTGAGCGGCTTCCCTTACTCGAGAAGAAGAAATTGCTTTTTGAACAATCATTTTAGCCAGAGGGGGGTTCTCCTCCAGGAAACGAGAGAGATTTTCGAAAACGATAGATTCCACAATTCCTTTAGCTTCGCTGTTCCCCAGTCTAGTTTTTGTCTGTCCTTCAAACTGCGGATTGGGAAATTTCATATTAATAATAGCGGTCAATCCTTCTCTTATATCCTCACCCAAAAGAACAATATCCTTGTTTTCTTCTTTTTTAACATAATCATTAACTACTTTAGTCAAACCTGCCTTGAATCCAGAAAGATGGGTTCCTCCTTCTTCGGTATTAATATCATTAACGAAAGCGAATATATCCTGGATAAAGCTTTGATTATATTGAATAGCTACCTCCAGACTTACATCTTCTCTTTCTCCTTTAATAAAAATGGGCTCGGGAAATAGGACTTCTCTATTTTTATTGAGATGTTTTACGAAAGCGCTAATTCCTCCTTTATACCTATGAATTTCTTTTTTCTGGCTTCTTTCATCTTCTACCTCTATCCTTAACCCCTGATTGAGAAAAGCCAGTTCCCGCAAACGACGGACTATTCTCTCCCAATCAAATTCTATGGATTCGAAAATCTCTTCATCTGGTTTAAAACTAATCTCTGTTCCAGTTTTGCCAGAAGAGTTTTCCTCTATGCATTTTACTTTGGTTACCGGTTTACCTCGCTCATACCGCTGCTGCCAGGTTTTTCCCTTTCGAATAACTTTTGCCTCAAGCCATTCTGAGAGAGCGTTTACCACCGATACCCCTACTCCATGGAGTCCTCCTGCTACTCGGTAAATCTTATTATCAAACTTTCCTCCCGCGTGCAGGAAAGTCATCACCAACTCCAGGGCTGGTTTTTTATAAACAGGGTGATGAGAAACAGGAATTCCCCTTCCGTCATCGGTGACAGTAATACTATTATCAGAATGAATGACTACCTTTATATTTTCACAGAAACCAGCCAGGACTTCGTCGATGGAGTTGTCCACTACCTCACTCACCAGATGATGCAATCCCCGCGGGCCGGTACTGCCAATATACATGCTGGGCCTTTTACGCACTGCCTCCAAATCTTTCAAAATTTGGATCTGTTGTGCACCATATTCCTCTTTTTTTTCCATCTCTACCCTCTCTTAAATTTTCCTATTCCCCTATATTTCTTATATCTTTTTTCCACTACTTCTTCAGGAGATACTTTCTTTAGCTCTTCCAGATGTTTGATTATTCTCTCCTTTATATTGAGAGCTGTCTGTTCTGGGTCTTTATGAGCTCCGCCTCTGGGTTCAGGAATGATTTCATCTATTAGTCCTAAATTGAATAGGTCCTGAGAAGTAAGACGAAGGGCTTTGGCTGCTTCTTCTACTTTTTCCTGATTTTTCCAGAGAATAGCGGCGCATCCCTCCGGAGTGATTACTGAATAAACGGCGTTTTCTAACATCAAAATTCTATCTCCTACTCCAATTCCCAGAGCTCCTCCACTTCCTCCTTCCCCAATGATGATTACCAGAATGGGCACCCGCAATTGAGACATTCTTTCCAGATTGGCTGCGATAGCTTCAGCCTGTCCTCTTTCCTCTGCTTCAATCCCAGGGTAGGCCCCTGGCGTATCAATAAAGGTAAGAATAGGGCGGTGCAGTTTTTCTGCCAGGTTCATCAATCTATGAGCTTTTCTATATCCTTCTGGATGTGCCATACCGAAATTTCTGGAAAGATTATCTTTAATTGATTCTCCCTTTTGATGTCCTATAAAGACCAGTCTTTCTTCCTCTATTCTAGCCAGTCCCCCTATAATGGCCTGGTCTTCAGAATAAAGTCTATCTCCATGGAGAGGCAGGAAATCATCAAATATCAAGTGGACAAGAGTTAATGATTTAGGACGATTAGGGTGTCGTGCTAATTGCACTTTTTGCCAGGGGGTAAGATGGGCGAGAGTCTCTTCTTCTAGTTTTTTCAGGCGGGATTGAAGACGGGATATCTCTTCATTGAAGTCTAAACCCTCTTTATTAGCCAATCCTTTTAATTCTTCAATTTTATGCTCTAATTCCAGCATAGGTTTCTCAAAATCAAGACTGTATGTAACTCTCTGTACCATTTTAGTTAACTATCTCCGATACATATACTAACTCTATTTTTCTTTCATCCAGACTGGCCACAATCTCCTTTAGGGCCTGGGCTGTAGTTATATCTATATGTCCCATCCCCAGTGTTTTACCTTTTTCCTTAGCTGAAGAAATAAGCTGTTGGAATTGACCCTTGATATAATCTATATCTTTTTCGTTGTCCAGAAAGACTTGTCTGGAGGTAGACTTTACACCCATTTCTTGAGCTAGAGCAAAAGCTATTGAATCGGGACTCGTTCTACTGTCAACAAAGAATAGGTCTTCTTCTTTCACTGCCTTAAGTAAAGCCCTCATGGGCCTTTCTTTAGAGGTAATAAGAGAGCCCATATGGTTATTTAAACCTACGGCATAGGGAATGTCCTCCCTGGCTTCCTTCATAGTTGATTTGATTTCTTCCT
>WJOQ01000371.1 GCA_009618505.1 Clostridia bacterium
AGTAGTAGGTTGTTCCATCAGTAGTGGAGGTGTCAGTATAGGTTGTGGTCCCCACGGACACTTGATAGGTATAGGAGGAATAATTCTGACCACCCGAGCTGTTAGAGCGATAGATATTATAATAGGCTACACCGGTTTCCGGCGAAGAGGCAGTCCAGCTAAGCTGAATGTTCCCCCCGGCAAGAGCGGTAGCTGAGAGATTAGTAGGAGAGGGTGGAGCGGTATTATCCAAGGTAAGGGTGGTGCTACTAGACGTAGAGTTACCTACCCCATCGGTGGCAGTAACCGGGACAGAATAAGAGGTATTATCCGCTCTATCATTAACCGTGCTAATATCATAAATAATAACATAGATGCCCTGCTCGGCTGGCTCATCTTTGTGTCCATCATCGTTATTATCCACCCCATCGGTTCCCCAATTCTCCCAATCCTCGTCTCCAGAAACATACTGATCATCTATATTGGAAAAATCAGCGGTAAGGTCACAGGCGGTATTATTATCATACAGGGTTACGGTGAGAGTGACCGTATCACCATCCTTATAAGCTAATTTATTTTTGGTAATGGTGCTAAAAGTAGGAGCGGGTGCCGCTTTTAGCTCAATACAGGCAATCGCCCAGTTATTCACGGGGCTAAAAATAGCGTTAAACGTATAGAGCGTTGCCTTCGCAGGGGCTTCCAGCTCGCCTCCCCATATTCCATCATCATTGACAGTATCGACGCTACTGCCAGTTTCGTCGTCCCACAGCATGTTGATGTTGGTGCCAGGTGTAAAGTCCTTGGTATCGGCGCCACGGGCTGACACCGCCCCAAAAATGAGTGAGTCATCGTATAGAGTAGTGATAGGAGTAGTGGCATTGTTGGTAGGGGTCGCATCGTCAGCACCAGCAATTTGCCCAACGGGAGTGGTCTGGTCAACACCGGTGAAGTTCACCGCCGCAATCCCGGAGGGGTTTACGGAAGAAGCAAAATGCACAATCACATTGGCCGTCACCACGGGAGGATTGACCAGATACCAGATTTCCACTCTTTGCTCAGCGGTAAGGCCACTAGCATTCTGGGCTTTGGCCAGGGCGAGAGCCTGATCGGCATAAGTGACCGAGCTGACCGACTCATCTGCCCGAATCATCACCGCCACTGCCAATAGCCGATAAGGACCTGGGGCGACCGAGTGTGAGACCACAGCTTCCGAGCGCAATAATGAATAAGTATCCAGCTTGACCGTTCCAGAGACAGGAGGATTAGCCGCCTTAGCCGTCCACATCGACATAGCTCCCAGCAGTAGAGTAAAGGCTAGTAATGCAGGTAAACAAAGAATAACCTTTCTTCTAAGAAATCGCAAACATCTCATAAAAATTCCTTTTAAATGCTCAGTGAACCACGTCATTGCGAACAAAGTGAAGCAATCTCCAGATAACGCCGAGCATAAAAGGGGACGGTTCTATTTTTGCATTTTTGTAAGATTAAGTTCTTTTTCATTTTTATATAAAAATAGAACCGTCCCCTTTTATGCTTTTTCTTATTATATAAAAATAGAACCGTCCCCTTTTATGCTTTTTCTTATGAACTATTTACCATTTTAGTAAATCCGTTCTCTATTGTCAATTTAGAATCTTATCTCTACCTGGCAAGAGGCACCATAAGAGTAATTGTCCTCCCCTGCTCTCACTCTATCCTGGACATAGCCTCCTTCCAGCCCCAGCTTAATGCGAATATTATCCTCTATCTTATAGCCTATTTCACTGAAGAGTTTCCACTTTTGCTTATCTTCCTCGATCCGCTGGCCAGTGGAGCCTTCTTTTGTTTCCAGGTTAAGCCCCAAGATTAAGTGAATTTTATTCTTAAAATTTACCAGGCGCCTGAGAAAAGGTATCTTGGCCCCTTCCGGAAAAAGAGCAAAATAGTCTATCTTTGCTTCATAATGAGAAGAAGAATCCCGAGAGATACCCCCCTGCCCAAAATAAGATTCCTCCTTCTGATTTGACCTGTAGCTGAGAATAAGAGCCAGGTCTTCCGGTTTTTTGAATCCTCCTCTCCAGGTTAAAGAAGGTTGCTCCATTTGCAGAAAAGATATATCCTTCTTGATGGTTTCCCTATGGATGTAGCTAGCTATCAGATAAGAGCTGGTAAATAAGTGCGAGGAGAGCTTCCCTACTTCACCCGGGATCTTATTAAGGTTAAAACTTAAATCAAGACTGGGCCAAACTCTTATTTCTATGGTATAAGGCACATCCTCTCTTACTTCTCTTCTTTTTTGCTGACTATAATCACAGGCAAAATCAAGAAAAGAGAAAGGCTGCCATCTCTGCCTTAGAGTAAGATTTTCCTTTTCCAGGATAAATTTCGTCTTGCCATTATCTATGGCAAATTGTTTCAGTCCCAGGCCGGAACATAGGTCGAATGAGGTAGTAGTGCCCTCATGAAGCACTTCCCTGCTTGACTCATACCTTCCGTATAATCTTAAGCTCTTCCAGACAGAAGTCTCTGGAAAAAGTGCTCCCAGCTGGAAGGGAATATTCAGAGAGATTCTAGAATGAGTAAAAATGTCTCTTTCCTTTAAATCACCTTCAGAAAAATTGTCCTCCCTGCAGCCGCCTTGCCATATAAAAGAGGGAGAGAGATGAAAGAAGCTGGCCCGG
>WJOQ01000135.1 GCA_009618505.1 Clostridia bacterium
AGTACTGACCGAAAGCTTTCCTTTGGACTGTACCTGGTATTCCTTCTGGTAGTAGTCATTATGAGCGGTATCATTACAGGGATAGGGTGGTTATTTGGAGGCTGGGGAATAGGACCAGTGGTGACAACTGTGGCTAGTACCTTAGTTGCAATTTACCTTTGGTGGTATAACTGGCTTCTTTACACCCGCAGGAACAATCACTTCAACCGGATAAAGAGGCTCAAAGTAAGCCTATCGGAACTCCTGGAAGAAAAGACAGAAATAGAGAAGGGAACTTTGAATAGAGCAGATTCTTTCCTGGAAAGAAAAGAAGCACCTCGTCCTAGCAGCCTCTTCTTCCTGTGGCTTATATTAAGCTACCTGGGAAGCTTTTCCCAGTTTCTTTCTCCCTTGGGGGTCCTATCTTTTGCCTCTCTCATTGTGGGTCTAGTGGTTTTGTACTATCTTACCACAGACTACTATTACCATGAGCAAGGAGAGATCGCCTTTCTGCAGAGGGTCACAACGGCCCTGGGAAAAAAGGGAACGGCCCTGACCGCAACTCCCAGCAATCCACTTCATACAAGGTCCTTTGGTCTCTATATCTTCCTATCCATCATAACCCTTGGCATCTTCTGTCTCTACTGGGCTTACGTGATCTTCAAGGACCCCAATCAACATTTCGACACTCATCAGGTATGGGAAAGTGAGCTACAACGAATTGTTGAGAAAGACCTGGCCTGAATCGCTACATAGCTCCTCCAAAGAGAGTCCAACGATTGTTATCTCTGGATCAAGGCCAAGCATAATCAGAACTCTTTTCAAGAATTGGAAAAATACAGAGCTTCCAAACCTAAATCCGTCTCAATATAGATTTATGCTCGGTACAGATAAGATCGGACATTATGAAGACTATGATGAGGCCATCAAAATATTATGTTTTTCTCGATGCACTCTCTCCAAAGACGGCTCGGCTTGTAGCCAGAGAAAATTTTTTGAAGCTCTTACCACAGATGCCAAGAACGTCTCAAAAAACGTCCACAGAATTACAATAGGGTAGGGGAACATTTCTGGAAAAACTGAAAGTGAGATAAAAAGTATGCAGTATCATTGTAGCCAAAAAAACAATCAAGCATGCTGCAAAATTGCTATCCTTACCTATGCCAAAATCAAATCCTGATTGTGAATACTGTAGTTTGGTCAGAAAGACGAGCAATGAATAGGCTGCTGCTGTTTGAGCGATGGATAAAAGCTTCACCCAGTCGGAGAATCAATAAATGGTCACTGTCCCTATTAGCAGCATACTGTATAATATAGCTAGCATAATGATTGTTTGCAGGTAGAAAAATCCAATATGATTGGGGGTGTTGAAATGAAAGCCTTAATAATCTATGACTCCAAGTTTGGCAACACAGAAAAAATAGCCAGGGCTATTTCCGAAGCTGTTACTCCATTGGGTGAGGTCAAGATACTCCGGGCGAGTCAGGCGAATCCCTCGGAGTTGGCATCTATTGACTTTCTTATAGTCGGTTCACCTACTCATGGGGGTAGGCCAACACGGGCTACTAAAGAGTTCCTCAAGAAAATCCCCGCAAATGCTCTTAAAAATGTCGGTGTGACTTCCTTTGACACAAGGTTTTCAGCCAAAGATAAAGGCGTTGGAATACGCATATTGCTCAGAATTTTCGGCTATGCCGCCGGGCGCATCACGAACAGTTTGGAAGGTAAAGGTGGTTATCTAGCGGCGGAGCCAGAGGGCTTCATAGTAGAGGATAGTGAAGGGCCGCCGAAAAAGGGAGAGCTGGAGCGGGCCGCCACCTGGGCTAAAGGAATTCTAAAGAGCAAGAAGTCTGCTTAGATACCGATAATTTAGGCTTTGAAAATGGGAAAGAGAATTGGGGACAAAAGATGCGACGAATTTTACTTCTGATGATAGCAATCCTTCCTCTGTGTGTCCCGGCTGTCTTTGCCAGTGAAATAGAATTTCAGGAGGGTCTGAATTCATTCTTCGGCTTTATGCCGGCTGGATTCGATTTTGAGCATGCCAGACAAGCAGAGGGTGGACCTGGTTTTTCTGATTTATCCGACCAGCCAACACCTCTTTTCTATGCCCATTGCACTATCGCCCTAAAACTGAGAAATTTTCAAAAGGTGGAAATAATCAAGGAAAAAGTAAGAGGAAAAATCATTCTGGAGGGGCAATATAGGTTCATCAAGGATGAGGGAGTGATTTATCTGCTCTGGGGTGAAGGCAGGCTTCCTTCAGAGATAAAAGGCGAGGTGAAGGTAACCAACATCTCTGGCAGCGAGAAGATTCTCACCTAAGGCTCAATTCGGCTCACCAGTCGGCCTATCTTTGTAGAAAAAATAGAGTAATACTCAGGTTACTCCGCATCCTGGAATCATCCTTTAAGCGAGTTTAGTGCACTATTTTCACTTTCTCAACTCCTCACCTCAAATTATCACCTCGCAATTGGGCCAAAATTATAGCATCAAAAATCTGAAAATCTATTTGAGCTGGTTATTTGACCTAACATCATCTAAACTCCCATAATGCTTATTTATCGTTTTTTATTTATACAAACGTGACAAATATTTATCATGTGTTATAGTATAAAGTGCCTATGAGATACTTGAATGTGGCTGGCAGTGAACTGG
>WJOQ01000134.1 GCA_009618505.1 Clostridia bacterium
AAAAAGGGAAGCACTATACCCTTTTTTCTCAAATTCTTGTCTAGTCCCTTTGCTTTCTTAGTCGTTGCAGACTTGAATTTTTTTGCGAACCCGGGAGGAGCTTTGTCGGAAGTTTTAATCATTTTATAAATTACTAGGCAAGAAAACCCCCGAATTTATTCGTGGGGATCAATTGCCTTGACTTTTTGTAGATATTTACTAAACTATAAATAGTATGAAAAAGAGCTTCAAATACTATATTAAGGGTAATAAAGAGACTATCGAAAAGGCCAATCAGGTGCTTGAACTTTGCCGCATTCTCTATAACCTTTGCCTTGAGCAGAGGCAGTTTGTCTGGAAAAACTACCATAAGTCCATTTCTGGCTATGATCAAGTGTATGAGCTTCCCTCTCTGAAGAAATTCTTCCCTCAGTTCAGGAAGGTCCCTTCCCAGACTCTCCAGGAAGTAGTAGAGAGGGTCAATAGAGCCTTTCAGAATTTCTTCCGCAGGGTAAATAATGGTGAGAAGCCCGGCTACCCTCGCTTTAAGTCTTTTGGACGCTATGATAGTCTCACTCTCAAGCAAGCTGGCTGGAAGCTAGTCGGCAAAGAGCTTCAGATCAGCAAAATCGGTGATTTCAAACTCTTCCTCTCCCGGCCAATCGAAGGAGACATAAAGACTGTGACCATTCGCAGGGCTTCTTCTGACAAGTGGCATGCAACCTTCTCCTGTGACAATGTTCTTTGCAAGCCATTGCCCAAGACTGGCAAATCCGTTGGAATCGATGTCGGCTGCGAGTCCTTTCTGACTACTTCAGAAGGGGAAAAGATTGACAACCCCAGATTTTTTCAAAGAACAAAAAAATTGCTAACCAAGAGGCAAAGGAGCCTCTCTCGGAAAAAGAGAGGATCCAAGCGTAGAAACAAAGCTAGAATACTCTTATCTAAGGCTCATGAGAAAACCTATAACCAGAGAAGGGACTTTCATTTCAAGGTAGCGAGAAAGCTGCTTCAGGCGTATGATGTTGTCTGCATTGAGAATATGAGCCATTTCAAGAGCTATCGGAGCCTTAACCGGTCTATGAGAGACGTAGCCTGGTTCGGTTTCTTTAACATTCTTCTTTTCAAAGCGGAGGAAGCTGGCAAAGAAGTGATTAAAGTGCCTGCCAAGAATACATCTCAACTTTGTTCTGAGTGTGGTGGACCAGTCCCAAAAAGTTTGTCTGTTCGTATCCATAAATGTCCTCACTGTGGCCTCTCTTTAGACCGGGATATTAACGCTGCCCGCAATATTTTAAGGCTCGGGCAGAGCCTTCAGGGAGCAGGGGCGTTAGTCCCTGCGATGAACTGAGAATCCCCCGACTTTAGTCGTGGGGAGTGTCAAGAGACATGAGCCGGACATAGACATTACGAAGCCTGAGGACCAAGACAAGACATTTCTCCTGGGGAAGGTAGTGAAAGTTTTTGGGAAGATGCGACCCCCGTTCAGGCTTTTATTTTAGGTTTATTCCTTATAGGACTTTTAGCCATGGTAACTTGCTTAGGAGTTGTTTGGGTAGCAAAGCAGGGATAAAAGGAGATAATTATGGCAGTAGATACTAGAAGAACAAGATGGTTAGACCCTGTGGGCGGTAAAGAGGCGGATATGCCAAAGGAACACAAAGAAAAATTAAGCTCTACTTTTTTGAAAGTCTATAAAATGATAGATAGAGCGCTTAAAAAAGGGGGAGAGAATATTTTCGTGAGGGTAAAGTCTCGTTTTGACAATCTTGGAGAAAAAGACCCTGAGACTGGTTTTCCTATGGCTACTTGGCTTCTAAGAATTAGATTTATTCCTAGTCCTTTGGGGCTTAAAGAGCCTGTCATAAGAAAAATAGGTAGGAAGATAGAAGACCTGCTTTTCAAAGAGCTACAAATAACTGTAGTAAAGATTAAATATCATCAAGAAATACCCGAAGCTAATAAAACGTTTATGCATATAGATATGTCTGAACCTGATAAGAGTCTTTCTGTGGTTACTTTGGTATTGGAAGTTAAAGTATTTGCGGGAGTATTTACTGGAAAAAACAAAGAATTGAGCAAAAAATCTTGACAAAAAAAAGATTGCGTCATATGTGTTAAAATGTATTTACTGCCACGTGTGTGTTGGTTGGAGGATTTTAACCGGTAAATCTATTGATAAAAAGATCAATAAAGATCAATAGATTATCAATAAATAACAATAAAAAAAGATCAATAAATAACAATAGATTATCAATAAATGAGGAAGGGATACAATGCCTTTTGTAAAAGGACAGTCGGGTAATCCCTACGGTAGGCCCCCGGGTATTCGAGATGAGAGAACGAAAACATCTTTGCGAGCTGCTAGAGTGGCAGAAGAACAAGAAGAAGTGAGAAATAGAGAACGTAGCGATGAAGGTGAGGAAAATGAGGTAAGAAATAGAGGTGGCAGTTCTGTGGGGGTATACATTCTACTTTTAGTAGTGTTAGCAATTCTCATTTTACTCTTACTCGACCGGTTTGTTTTTGAGGGCAAAATCTTTGCCCGGGTTTTTGTACAATCAAAACCAGAGGATCAGAGTGAAGTGACTGAGCAAAAACTTGAGTTAAGAGGTTTTCAAGGTAGGTCTCTTGATACTCTGTAGGTTCTTT
>WJOQ01000394.1 GCA_009618505.1 Clostridia bacterium
AGCGGGGGTTTTTCGCTGTTCTATGGGTACAGTAAAATCGAGGCTTTCTCGGGCACGGGAAAGTCTGCGTCAGACACTTACACCCTATTTGAAGTAATTTTGAAATAAAGGAATTTATGTGTTACCGAAGGACATTCCTTGAAAAAACGTGAATCGTATCTGGTATCTCGTATCTCGAAAAAAGACTCTAGAGCGCATAAAAGGATAGGTCATACTAGATACGAGATACGAACAACGAGATACGACAATGTCCTGAGGTAATTTTTGGATTAGGGAGGAAAAGATGGTTTGCAAAAAGATAAGGAAAGAGCTTTCTTCTTACCTGGATAATGAGGTGAGCTTGAATAAAAGAGTGAAGATAGAAAAGCATCTCAAGAGATGCACCAATTGCTCTTATCGACTTGAGCAACTTAAGAAAATCCATACCTTAACGCAGAAGGCTCTTGGCAGGGAGCCCAAAGAAGGATTTTATGAACGCCTGTCCCCTCGACTTGAGGAAGGTGAAAGGAGGATAGGACTGAAGGAAAAATTATTTGAATGGAGATATAATTGGCGATTATCTCTATCACCTGTGGGGAAGATGGCTGTCACGATAAGTGTTTTAGCGCTTATTTCTCTTTCTCTTTTATATATCTGGCGTTCTGTTTCTTTGCCTGAGATTAACATTGAAGTTTTCCAACAGGAATACGTACGTTATAATGGAATGAGTTCTTTTGCCGAAGAGCTAGCTCTACCGGTAATTCTGGAGATAAAATGAGGAAGTCAAACATATTCTTGCCAGCTGGTAGAATTTTGAGGTGTATCTTTTTAAGTCTCTTTCTTCTATTGAATTTAATGGTAGTACCGTCTCTGGCTGTGGAGCCTGAGAAGATTCTATGTCTATCACTGGAGGCCCAGTTTCAGGTTGATGCTGAGGGTATTAAAGAGACACGAGTATGTCGGGAGGAAGGGAGCTATATTATCAGGGCAAAAATCATTTATCGGAAACCAGATTTCAGTTATATATTATATCTTGCTCCTCCCATGATCAAGGGTAGGAGGATTCTTGATAATGGCAAGTTGCGTATAGAATATATTCCAGGGATGAATAATCCTAAACATTCTTCTTCTTTGAACTCTTCTCTGGCTAGAAAGAGAAGAGAGAAAAGCCTGAATTTAATATTGGCTAACTATACTATTTCTCAGTTACCTGATGAGTATATAGCCGGTCGAGAGGTGTATGTGATTTCCCTGGTCCCTGAATATCCCGGTAGCCCTGGATTGAAAAGATGGATAGATAAGGAGACCTTCCTTCCCCTTAAACAAGAAAGATATAACTCAGAAGGAAAATTGACTTTTTCTTCTCAGTTTACTGAAATCCATTTCGGGAGAAAAATCTCTGAGGAAGAACTCAATGACATACCCGAATCAGGGGGAAATGGGAAGCTTCTTCCTCCACATCAGGTCATTAGTGATATTGAGGAATTGAAGGAAATAAGTAGATTTCCCTTGTCCTTCCCCAAGTATCTACCATCAGGGTATAGTTTCCAGGAGGGCGTTTTACTTAATGGTGGACAAAGAGTAGCTCTGACTTATACTAATGGGCTGGAGACAATCGTTCTTTTTCAAGGCCCGCCCATAAATCTCAATATTCAGGGTGATCGTGAAATGCCTTTTGGGACTAAGTTCCGGACTGACAAAGGAAAAACCTTTGTTCTGATAGCTAATATATCCGAGGAGGAATTGACTAAAATAATGGAGTCCATAGAATGAGATTCTCAAAAAAGAAACAGCAGCGGAAAGAAAGAGGAGCAAAAGAGTAAAATCAAAATAGAGGAGAATGAAAGATGAAAGCAAAATTTGCAAAGGGTGTAGTTGTATTGATAACAGGGATAATCTTCTTAGGCTCTGCATTTTCAGTCGCTTACGCAGAAGAAGAGAAAGCAGTTTTAACTATTAATGAGGCATTGGAAAAGGTCTGGCAGAATAATCTTGACCTTCAAAAAGCTTCCCTCACCTTGAATAATGCCCGAATCAGTTATGAGAAGGCCAAGGCAAATGCTCTTCAGAGTGAATCAAAGATTGATGAGAAACAGGCTGAGCTTAATTGGCAGCAGGCACAGGACACTTTTCAGAAAAGTAAAGATGAGGTAGAGACAGAGGTTATTTCCTTATACAACAACTTTAAATATTTACTCTCTCTTGTTCCTTTAAGCCAAGAAAAAGTAAAGTTAGCGCAAAATAGCTTAGATAGAGTTAAAGAGAAGGTTAAAGCCGGGACAGCGGGAGAGCTAGAGGAGTTAGCAGCAGAGATTAGCCTGAAGACTGCTCGACAACAGCTCGAAAGCACTGAACAGCAATTAGATATAGCTAGAGAAAGTCTGTCTTTGGCAACCGATACAGCGAATATACTGGAATTTAGCCTGGTTTCTGAATTTGAAGCAAGTGTCATAGAAGACTCTCTGGATGTCTATATAACTGCTGCTTTACAAAAAAGAGAGGAGATCGAATTTGCCAGAAAAAATATAGAGATTGCCGCTGATCAATTGGAACAATTAAAAATAGTAGACTCTCCCTGGCTGGATATAAACAAAGCCAATAATGACCTTAGGATATTACAAATAACTCTTAAATTAC
>WJOQ01000359.1 GCA_009618505.1 Clostridia bacterium
AAATGCCTTCCCCTAAAATAGTGATTGCTATAGGTGGCTGTGCTTGCAGTTGTGGTATTTTTGCTGGTAGTTATAATATTGTAGGCCCTTTTGATAAAGTCCTTCCGGTGACTGCCTATGTTCCAGGTTGTCCGCCCAAACCGGAGGCTATGATTGATGGGGTGGTCAAAGTCATTAACAGCTTAGGATAGAGGAGAATAATGCCTGTAGAAGATGTGATAAAAGAATTTAAAGAAAAGTTCAAAGGAAAGATCCTTGGCTGGGAGGAAAAATCTCCTAAGAGGTATTATGTCACCATCTCTAGAGATGATCTATTAGAAATAGTTGAGTTTATCTTCAACAAACAGAAGGCAAGATTTATTATTGAGTCGGGAATAGATACTCCGCACGGGATAGAGATACTTTACCACTTTTCCTTTGATAAACTCAACAAAATCGTTACCTTCAGGCTATTGCTTCCTAAGAATAAGTATGAAGTCGAATCTATTAGTATCTTGATTCCAGGAGCTAGCTGGATAGAACGAGAGATTACTGAACTTTTGGGAGTAGAATTTTTACACCATCCTGATCCTGGAAGATTGTTACTGGCCGAGGATTGGCCCAGCGGGGATTATCCTCTAAGACAAGAGGTGAAGAGCAAAAAATGAAAGACAAGACTGTTATTCCTATTGGTCCATTTCATCCTCTGCAAGAAGAACCAGAGTTCTTTGAACTGGTGGTGGAAGGAGAAAAAGTTGTTGATATCAATGTCCATCTTGGCTATAACCATCGAGGCATTGAGAAAATAGCTGAGTCAAAAACTTTCGACCAAATGGTCTTTCTGGTGGAGCGAATCTGTGGAATATGCTCTACCTCTCATCCTATTGCTAATTGCAATGCGGTGGAAGAGATAGCCGGTATTGAAATTCCGGAGAGGGCTAAATATATCAGAAGCATTATAGGAGAGATGGAAAGGCTGCACTCTCATCTATTGTGGCTGGGCCTGGCCGGGCATTTTATTGGATACAATACCTTATGGATGTGGGCCTGGAAATATCGGGAGCCTATCCTGGAGCTATTTGAAGCTGTTACCGGTAATAGAAATCATTATGCGATGATGCGGCCGGGTGGAGTGCTGCGGGATATAAAGGAGGAGCACATAGCTCCTCTCTTAAAGGGTTTAAATGAGGCAGAGAAAAAGATAGGAATGTTAACTAAAGCTGCTCTAGATGATCCTGTACTTGCTGTTCGTCTTAAAGGGGTAGGAGTGCTTTCTAAGGAGGATGCTATTGCTTATTGTGCAGTGGGTCCTACTGCCAGAGCCTCTGGCGTAGATGTTGACGTAAGAAGAGATGAGCCCTATGCTGCTTATGGATTGGTGGATTGGCAGGTAATCACTCAAGAAGGAGGAGATGTCCTGGCTAAGACAGTAGTAAGACTTCTGGAGTGTTTTGAGTCTATAAAAATCATTCGCCAGTGCCTGGAAAGACTGCGTGAGGTGAAGGGTGAGATAGCTGTCAAGGTGAAAGAAATTCCTCCTGGCGAAGGGATAGGCCATCATGAGGCTCCCCGGGGAGAAACATTTCACTATGTTCGCTCCGATGGTTCCAATACCCCGGTACGTCTCAAAGTAAGAGCCCCTACTTATGTGAATCTTCCTACTTGTAAGGTTACAGTACCGGGAGAAAGCGTGGCCGATGCTACTTTAATCCTGGCCTCTATTGACCCCTGCTATTGCTGCACCGAAAGGATAATTACCATCAACAAGAAGACCGGTCAGCGGGAATTAAGTGGTGAGGATTTATTAAGACTATGCCGAGAGAAGACTGAGAGAATCAGAAGGAAGTTGGAGAAATAGAATGGCTGATACATACCTTATTTTGAGTATCTTTATCCCTTTACTCGGCTCGATTCTTTGTCTCTTGTTTCCCAAAAAGATGAGAGATTTCTGGGCACTCATCGTCGTTTTGCTTTCTTTTATTTTCCTTCTCTTTTTGATCAGTCCGGTTATGAAAGAAGAGATAATCAGGATTAATTTGATCTCACAGAATGGCGGATTTTTTAGTCTTTCCTTCCTGGCTGATGGAATAAGTCTCATCTTTGCCCTGGTCTTTTCCTTTATAGGAGTGATTGCTCTCATTTACTCTCTAACCTATATGAAGTCCTATGATAACCAGAGAGAATACTATTTTATGATTCCTTTAATCATTGCTTCTTTGATTGGAGTCGCCTTTTCGGAAAATCTAATTCTTCTTTACATCTTCTGGGAGATAGCCGCTCTGGCCACCTGGAGATTAGTTGGTTTTCATCGAGAAGAAAATATAGTGAGAATTGCTGATAAGACTTTTCTGATGACTTTTCTGGGCTCTTCTTTTATGCTCTTAGGTTTTATTCTTCTCTATAATCAGACTGGTACCTTGAGCATAACTCAGTTGAAGGGAATAGAGATTTCTAACTTGAAAGGCATTCTCTTTCTTATTTTTCTAGGTATAATTGCTAAATCAGCCTGTCTGCCTATACATACCTGGCTGGCAGAGGCTCATCCGGTGGCTCCTTCTCCTATGAGTGCCATTCTTTCCGGAGTAGAGGTAGAGGTAGGATTGTTTGCTTTTCTTCGTTTATTTGCTTATACTTTT
>WJOQ01000132.1 GCA_009618505.1 Clostridia bacterium
AAGGGACCGGCAAAACCGGAGATGACATAGTGGCCTATGCACAAGAAAAGGATATTATTCTAAGACCTCAGGAAAAAATGTATGGTAGTGATGGTTTCTTTAGAATTACCGTTGGAACAGAAGAAGAGAACAAGATTATGGTTGAGACAGTAAAGGAATTTTGCGCGAAATAAATAGATTAACGGGAGGAAAAAATGGCAGAAATAAAGGCTATAATTTTTGACCAGGATGGAGTCATTATTGATACCGAAAGGGATGGTCATCGTGTGGCTTTCAATAAGACCTTTAAGGAGTTTGGTTTTGATTTCCAGTGGGATGTAAACTACTACCATGAATTACTCCAGGTTGCCGGAGGTAAAGAGAGAATGCGGCACCATCTGCATACCAAAGGATTTGGTAGAGAAGTAAAACCCGAAGAAGAGGATGGGTTGATTAAGGCACTGCATAAACGGAAAACGGAAATCTTTATCGAGCTTATCAAAGAAGGTGCTTTGCCTTTAAGGCCTGGTATTAAAAGGATAATGAAAGAGGCCATGAACAGAGGGCTCAAAGTTGGTATTTGTACTACTTCCAATGAGAAAGCAGCCCATGCTGTAGCTTATGAAATATTAAAAGATATAAAGTTTGATTTTGTACTGGCCGGCGATGTGGTGGAAAAGAAGAAACCCGATCCGGAGATCTACCTGCTTGGCCTGAAAAAAGGTGGTTTAAAAGCGGAAGAATGTATTGTTGTTGAAGATTCCCATAATGGCCTTTTAGCCGCCAAAGCAGCCGGTATGAATGTAGTAGTTACCACTAACCACTATACCGAAAAGGAAGATTTAAGAGAAGCTGACATTATAGTAACCTGTTTAGGTGACCCTGATGGTGAGAAAGGTAAGCTGAAACAGGGTGGAAAAGGTATCAATTATAATGGTGTGTTAGGAATAGATCAACTTATTGCATATTTTTAAAAAGCTGAAAGATAGTCTTACAAATCTCTAAGCAGAAAGTTTGTTTTCTTGAAGAAGGCATGTCTAAACAGGAAAAGCATAAAGTGGAGAAGTTATTTTATAGCAATAGTAGAAACAAACGAAGAAGTGATTAAAAAATATGTAAAATTGTAAAACAAAAAAGGAGGTGATAGAATAAATAAAGTCTGAATTTTAGAAACATCACGCCTGTGAAAACTTGGGTATTGATTAACAAAATCTTAAAAAAATATGTGGAGGCATAAAATGAAAAGAATAAATAAATTACTTATCATTACAATTGGTCTTTTGGTTATTACTTCTTTGGTTGGATTTGCAACCGTACTTGCATTTAACGAAAATCCTATGTTCGCGGAAAAGGTGAAAAAAGGAGAACTACCACCGGTTGAAGAGCGTTTGCCTAAAGAACCTTTTGTGGTGACAACTTATGATGAGATTGGCACATACGGAGGTACATTGCGGGGGATTTCTATCTCTTATGAATCTGGAACTTCTGAGATCATGGCCTGGCGCCATGTCAATATGGTCCGATTCGATGATGATTGCTCAACAATCGTACCGAACGTGGCAAAGGAATGGAGATGGAACGATGACTTTACCGAGATTCTCTTTAGATTGCGGGAAGGTCATCGCTGGTCCGACGGCGCACCATTCACTGTTGATGATGTAGTCTTTTGGATGGATGATATAATCTTAAATAATGAAATCCACAAAGCTACGCCATCGCCCTGGGGTTCTGTGGGGTCTAGTGTCGAAAAAATAGATGATATTACGGTCAAATTCAAATTTGATAAGCCGTTTACGGGATTGCTTTATTATCTCGGCGGTGGTGGATCTTATTTTGTTCCCTGGGCACCCAAGCATTTTTTCGAGCAATACCATATCAAATATAACCCCAATGCAAATGAGGAAGCTATAAAGAACGGGTTCGATAACTGGGTGCAGCAGTTTACTTCTTATTGGAATAAATGGAAGGATGCAATTGTTTCTAGTGCTTACGGGCTGGAGGTGCCGACTCTTGGAAGTCACATCCTGCTGAAGGAGCCCACAACCCAACGTCGTGTCTTTGTTGCTAATCCATATTATTTCAAGGTAGATACGGCAGGTAATCAGTTACCTTACATTGATTATCATGATGAACGCTTTCTCGACAAAGGATTGTGGCCGCTTGAGATTATGAACGGTAATGTCGATCAGAAGGCTCAAAATATGCCGCTAAACATTTATCCAGTCTTGAAAGAGGATGAAAAGAAGGGGGGTTATGCGTTACAGCTCCCTCTCGGCATGGTTGGTCCGACCTTTATCTTTAATATGACAGATAAAGACCCTGTACTCAGAAAGATTTATGGTGATGTTAGGTTCCGATATGCCATGTCTCTTGCCATTAATCGTGATGAAGTGAACGAAACTCTTTTCCTCGGACTTGGCACACCGGAACAAGCCCTGCCGCAAAATGTACCGTATGTGACTGAGGAAGACAAGAAATTTATGACCGAATATGACCCCGCACGCGCCAACAAACTTCTCGACGAGATGGGTTTAGAAAAAGGAGCGGACGGTATTCGGATGCGCTCTGATGGCAAACCGCTAACTATCCTGTGGGAGTACACACTGCAATATGTCTGGTCAGCTGAGTTTCCTG
>WJOQ01000192.1 GCA_009618505.1 Clostridia bacterium
ATCAGGTGAAAGCAGCAGGAAACTGTGGCTCAGATTTACAAAGAATTATGGTAGAAGGAACCCATACTTTTCCCTGTATACCAGGACATGAGTTCTCCGGCGAAATAGTAGAAATCGGGGATAAAGTTGACTCTTTTAAAATAGGAGATAAAGTTACCGCCTACCCTTTAATACCGTGTATGAGATGTGAATGGTGTCTGCAGGGTGAATATAATCTGTGTGAGGATTACGACTATCTGGGCTCTAGATGCGATGGAGCTTTTGCCGAATATGTCAAAGTACCAGCCAGCAATCTAATAAAGCTTCCCAGGGAAGTAGGCTTTGAAGAGGGAGCCATGACCGATCCGGCCTGTGTGGCTCTACATGGTATTAAACGAGCAGGAGGAATAAGGATGGGCCAGAGTGTAGCTATACTTGGGGTAGGCCCCATAGGAATGCTGGCCTGTCAATGGGCTGGCGCTATGGGTGCAGGTAAGATAATAGCAGTGGATATCATAGAAGATAAATTGAAAATAGTAAAGGATTTAGGGGTGGATGTTTTGATAAACGCCAAGAAGGAAGATGTAGTAGAAAAGGTTATAGAGGAAACAAAGGGTAAAGGAGTGAATCTAGTAATGGAAATTGCCGGTTCTCTTGCTACCCAAAGAGACTCTTTGCTCATAGCTGCTAAAAGGGGAAGGGTTATCCATATTGGTAGATCCTACTCAGATGTATTGCTGCCAGATGAAGTTTTTACCAGAATCTTTCGCAAAGAACTGGAAATTTACGGAGCGGTCAACTCCAATTCTTCTCCCTTGGATAATGAGTGGAAGATTACTCTCCAGTTTATGGCATCAGGTGTAATCAAGACAAAACCCCTTATCTCTCATCGGATAAAACTCAAAGATATTGCCGAGACGTTCAAAAAGATGTATCAAGGAAAGATGATATATAACAAGATAATCTTCTCTCCTTAGATTAAATGAAGAAAGAATAAGAAGCTACTATACAGAGACGGAAGAAATTGTCCTGAAGTCTTTTTTTCGAGGAGGTGACATTTGAAAGCAGCTTTCTTAACTGGGGTGCAAAGTATTGAGCTAAGAGAAGCTCCCCATCCTAAGCCTTCCAGAGGAGGACTTATAGTAAAGGTCAAAGCCTGTGCCATCTGTGCTACTGATGTAAAGATGTATAAATACGGCTACTCAGCGGCGAAATTTCCCTTAATTCCTGGGCATGAGCTAGCAGGTACCATAGTTCAGGTGGGGGAGAATACCCAGGGCTACCAGGAAGGCGACAGGGTAGCAGTAGCCCCCAATATTCCCTGTGGGAGGTGTTTTTACTGCCAGAGAGGCATGCAGACTTCTTGCCAGAAACTACAGACTATAGGTATTCATCGAGATGGTGGCTTTGCCCAATATGTAGCCATTCCTGCTCAAGCGGTCAAGCAGGGATGCGTTATGCATATTCCCGACGGTATCTCTTTCGAGGAAGCAGCTCTAATTGATCCTGCTTCCTGTGCTATAAATGCGGCTGAGCTTTCTCGGGTAAAGGTGGGGGATGTGGTAGTGGTAATAGGAGCAGGACCGGTTGGATGTCTTAATGTGGAAGTATCGAGAGCTTTTGGAGCCCAAAAAATAGTATTGGTTCAAAGATCTTTATCCAGGCTTAAGGAGGCTGAATTTACCGCGGCCGATGTCTATGTTAGCCCCCTAAACGAAGATATAGTAGAAAGAGTTATGAAAGAGACTAAGGCAAGAGGAGCGGATGTGGTAATAGTTGCCTGCGGCTCGGGCCAGGCTCAAGAAGAGGCTCTCAAGATGGTTGCCAGGAGAGGAAATGTAAATTTATTTGGAGGCCTGCCTAAAGACAGTCCTTTTATTAAATTTGATTCTAACCTTATTCACTACAAAGAAGCCTTTGTAATTGGAACTCACGGGGGATCTACCCGTCAGTGTAAAACAGGCTTAGATATGATTGCCTCTGGCAAGATCAAAGCTAAGGAATATGTGAGCTCTCGACTCAATTTAACCGATTTTATAAAGGCAATAAAACTGGCAGAGCAAAGAAAAGGGCTTAAGATATTTATTAATCCTAACCCTTAGAAGTTACTATATAGAGAATAAGATGAGTTTACTAGGTCTTGATATTGGCACCAGCGGATGTAAAGCAGTAGCCTTTAATGAGGAGGGTGGCATTCTTGCCAGGGCTTATCGTGAGTACTCTCTTTTGCACCCTAATCCGGGTTGGATGGAACTAGATGCAAATCTTCTCTGGGAAAAGGTAAAAGAAGTCATCTTTGATGTAGCTAGCAAGACTCACTTTGATCCAATTAAAGCTTTAAGTGTATCTACTCAAGGCGAGGCTGTAGTCCCAATTGCTAAAGATGGTAGGCCTCTTTACAATTTTAGCGTCAGCTTCGATAACCGAACCGAATCCCAATGCCAATCGTGGCAGGAAAAGATAGGTAAAGAAGAAATCTTTCAGATTACCGGAATGCCTCTACACCCCATGTACTCTATAAATAAGATAATGTGGCTCAAAGAGAATCGAAGAGATATTTACCGTAAGGCCTGGAAGTTTTTGTGTGTTGAGGATTTTGTCATATTTAAACTGGTAGCTTTCCCGGCTAGTGATTATTCTCTTGCCGCAAGAACTATGTGCTTTGATATAAGAGAAAAAAAGTGGTCAGAAAAGATTCTATCATTGGCAGGAGTGAGTCAGGAGCTTTTGTCTATTCCTAAACCTTCTGGATACCCGGTAGGTAAGGTTAATCCTAAAATAGCTGAAGAGCTTAATCTGAAGAGTGATGTAGTAGTTGTTACAGGAGGACATGATCAGCCCTGTGGCGCATTAGGAGCAGGAGTGGTTTCCCCGGGCTTGGTTATGAATGCGATTGGCACATCAGATGTACTATGCCCTGCCATCAAAAAGCCACTCTTAAGTAAGAAAATGCTGGAGAATAACTACTGTTGTTACCCTCATACCTGTCCAGACATATATATTACCATTTCTTTTAATCTCACCGGAGGTCTCCTGCTCAAATGGTACAGAGACACCTTTTGTTTTGAGGAAAAAACGGAAGCTAAAAAAGCCGGCCGGGATGTCTATGACATAATAGTGGAGAGAGCAAATCCTGAGCCAGTAGATATATATATTCTGCCTCATTTTGTCGGGAGTGGAACCCCCACTCTGGATTCCAAATCCAAAGGCGCTATTTTAGGCCTTACTATAGATACTACTAAAGAGGACATATCCAGAGCCATACTAGACAGTAATAACTATGACCTGAGACTGAATATGGATAAACTGCAACAGATAGGTATTCCCATAGAGGAAATTCGAGCCATTGGAGGGGGAGCAAAATCTAAAAAATGGCTCCAACTCAGGGCTAATGTTTTGGGTAAAAGAGTATGCACCCTCAAGGTCTCTGAGGCCGCTTCCCTGGGAGCAGCAATCCTGGCTGGTGTAGGTATCAATATTTTTACCTCACCCCAACAAGGCGCCCAGCAGTGGGTAAAGATTGATAGAGTATTTGAACCAGATATCAAACGGCACTCACAGTATAGGGAGAGGTATCATAGCTACCTGAAGATATATCCTACTTTGAAAGAACTTATCTTGTAGAATGGGAAAATCTTATTTCCATATAAAACGCCATAAATAATTACAATGTTTTCTGCCACAGAGGTGTCTAAGTTGACACTCATAGACTAAGGCTAGGTTGAGCGTCGAGGGAAAAGGGAGAGGTTTGACCCTGCCTTATTTTGGCATAAGCACAAGCAGCAACCATAGCTGCATTATCAGTACACAGCTCTGGCGAGGGAAAGAATATTTCTATATTGCCTGGTTTCTCTTTTTCCAGGAATGAGCGAAGGAAGAGATTAGCCGTTACCCCCCCTCCTAAGATTATTTGTTTTACCTTCTTTGAGCAGGCTATTTTAAAAAGATTTTTAGTAAGCATCTGGGCAACTTTTAACTGGAAGCTAGCGGCGAGATTTGCAACAGGGATATGTTCTCCTTTTTTCTCCAGATTTCTTACATAGTATAATATGGCTGTCTTTATTCCGCTAAAACTGAAGTCCAGGGTCTCCTTCTTGAAGTGGACTAAGGGTAATTTTATAGATTGAGGGTCTCCTTTTTTGGCCATCTTTTCTACAGCTGGTCCTCCCGGATATCCTAAGTTAAGAATTCTGGCTACTTTATCAAAAGCTTCTCCTGCTGCATCGTCCCTGGTTGTCCCCATCACCTCGTATTCTCCCTTTTTAGATAAATATACCAATTCGGTGTGACCACCAGAAATAATTAACCCCACCAGGGGAGGAGTAACCTCGGGATATAAGAGAAAATTAGCGTAAAGGTGCGCTTCCAGGTGATTAATACCTATAAGAGGTATCTCCAGAGAATAGGCTATCCCCTTGGCTATGGTCAAGCCTATTAAGAGCGAACCCAATAGCCCTGGCCCATAAGTAACAGCGACAGCGTCGAGATTTTCTAATTTCAGTTGGGCCTGCTGGAGAGCTTGTTTTATAGCAGGAAGGATGGTTTCCAGATGTCTTCTTGAGGCTATTTCCGGAACTATCCCTTGTAGCTTTCGATGCAGGTTGACCTGGGAAATTACCACATTAGATAGGATTTTTTTTCCATCTTCTACTATGGCTGCTGCTGTTTCATCACAAGAGGTCTCTATTCCTAAAATAAGCATTTTCTCGTATATCGTATTGCGTTTCCTTTTTTCGTCATTGCGAACCTGCCAAAGGCAGGCGTGGCAATCTCATTGAGATTGCGGAGCCTGTTTCGAGCGATAAAACCCAGATTGCTTCACTCCGTTCGCAATGACGAACGATGAGCTATGAACTATGAACTAAATAAGGTGTATAGGTTTTTTCTCAGCTTTTCTAGCTGCCTCCATAATAGCTTCAGAAAGAGTGGGATGGGCATGAATGGTACTGCTCAGTTGCTCGGCAGTTAATCCCCATCTAATAGCTAGAGCAATTTCGTGCACCAGGTCCGCAGCATGAGAGCCAACTATTTGCCCTCCCAGGATTTTGTCGTCGCTTTCTCTCACTATTAGCTGGACAAAACCATCTGTTTCTCCTATAGCATGGGCTTTACCGCAGGCAGTAAAAGGAAATCTAGCTATTCTTACCTCCATTTCTTTTTCTTCGGCTTCATCTGGAGTTAACCCTACGGTACCTATCTCAGGAGAGGTGAAAATGCAGCTGGGAACGCTGGTATAGTCAATTTCCGAGGTGAGTTTTGTAGCATTCTCGGCAGCGATGATTCCCTCTTCAGAGGCTACGTGAGCTAGAAGATATCCACCTACCACATCACCAATCGCATATATTCCTTCCTGAGTAGTCTCCATCTTCTCATTAACAAAAATGGTGCCTTCTTGGCTAATCTTTAAGGAAAGCTCCTCCAGGCCCATATTATTGATACGAGGACTTCTTCCCACGCAAATGAGGATTTTTTCTGCTTCAATTTTTTCGCCCTTATCCAGTCTAGCAGTGATTCCATCCTCTCTGTATTCAGTTATTTCCTCAAGCTTAGTTTCGGTAAGAATATTTATTCCTCTTTTTTTAAAGATTCTTTCCATTGTTTGAGCTACTCTTTTATCTTCTGTAGGTAGAATTTGTTTCATCATTTCTACCATAGTAATCTTTGTTCCTAGAGGGTTAAAAATAGAGGCAAATTCGCAGCCAATCACACCAGCCCCTATGATGAGAAGACTTTTGGGCACTTCCTTGAGCTCCAGTGCCTGTTCACTGGTCAGAACTGTTGGATGGTTATTATCAAGGAAAGGAAGAAGAATGGGTTTAGAGCCAGAGGCGATGATGATTTTTTCTCCTTCCAGTTCTTTCCTGCCGGCTTCTGTTTCTATACAAATATTATGAGAGTTAAGGAAATTTGCTTTACCTTTGATTACTTTAACTTTGTTGGCTTTAAGAAGATAATCAATCCCTCCTCGCAACTGGGAGACAATTTTATTTTTCCGTTCCATGATTCGAGAAAAATTGGGAACTACCTTTTCTACTTCAATCCCCAGCTGGCCAGCTCGTTCAAGTAAAACAAGGGTTTCCACTGAGGCTAAGATGGCTTTAGTAGGAATGCATCCCCGATTAAGACAGGTCCCTCCTATTTTGTCCTCTTCAATTACGGTAACATCTCCCCCTAATTGTGCTGCCCTAATTGCGGCTACATAACCGCCGGGACCCCCACCAATAATTATGATTCTGGCATTAGCCAATTTCTCCTCCTCCTGCTTGAAATGAGTTATTGATGTCTCTATTTTCCTTTGATTCTAGCAGAGGTCATCCTTATGTCAAAATTGCGAAATTGAATCAAATTATCTCTTCTTGACTTTGAATCATTGTTTCACTACTATCATCCAATAGCAATAGAATAGCAATAGGGACGGTTCTATTTTTCTTTTCATTTTACTTTACAGATATGAATTATAAACTAAAATAGTAAGGAGGTTAAATTTCATGCCCAGGATTGCCCGTATTTTACCGGAGGAAGGTGTTCTTCATATCTTGGCTAGAGGTAACAATCAACAATGGATTTTTCATAATGACCAAGATTTCAAATATTATCTTAAATTATTAAGTAGTTATAAAAGCAAGCACTCATTTTTTCTCTATCACTATTGTCTGATGAATAATCACATTCATCTCATTTTAGAAATAACTCCAAAAACAAATTTAGCTAGCTTCATGAAAGGGCTGAATCTTTCCTACTTTAATTATTACAAGAGGAAATATGGCTATACAGGTCATTTCTGGCAGGGTCGTTTCAAGAGTCTTCTGATAGAGAAAGATAGATATCTTTTAGCCTGTGGTGTCTACATTGAAAGGAATCCCATAAGAGCTGAGATAGTTAAAAGACCAGAAGATTATCCTTATTCCAGTTATAATTTTTATGCTTTGGGAGAGAAGGATTTACTTTTAAACGTAGATCCACTCTATGAAAATTTGGGTCCCGGTGAAAAGGAAAGACAAGAAGGCTATAAGACTTTATTCTTAGAAAGCAGAGGGCATAATATCGAGTATAAAATTCTTAATGGACGGTTTTTAGGATCGGATAGTTTCGTAAAGAAAATGGAAGAAAAGTTTAGAGTGAAGGATATAAGGCAAAGAAGAGGAAGGCCAAGCGAGGAGAAGGTCAGAAAATAGAACCGTCCCCTTTCCTCTTTTCCTAAATCCTCTCCCTGGAAAATGCAAAAAAGAGGCAGGATGATGCTAAAAAAGGTTATCTTTTTCTTAACTATATTCTTTCTTTTTTCTGGAAGGATAGTTTTTTCATACTGGTCATCTGGCCTACCTGAACCGATTGAGCTGGCATATGCATTTACCGAGAGAGATAACCAAGAGGGAGACTTTGACCTGGCCAGGGAAGCTCAGTTTAATGCAGTGCTCGACTATACTTTAATGTTGAGAAGTGAGGAGCATATTGAGAATTACCTTGATTTGTGTAACCAGTTTGGATTTAAAGTCTTTGTTCCTCTACCCTACTATGACAATGAGACTAAAATTCTGGATAAAGATGAAATAAAAAGACAGGTCGAGAGATGGAAGTCACATTCGGCTATCTATAGTTGGTATATTCTGGATGAACCGGTTTTGCACGAAGTACCCAGGGCCCTGCAGAAAGAATTCTACGATTTCGTAAAGAGTCTGGATAGCAGGCCAATATCAATCGCGGTTAACGGTACCAATAGCGCTGGAAAATGGAAAACCTACTTTAGTGAGGAGGCATTCGATATTCTGTTTTTGGTTGTCTATCCTTATGTGAAAGGGACTGCTCAATATGCGGAATTTTATATGAATCTTTACATAAGCCGTTTTCTTCCCTATAAAGAAGGAGATTATCCGGTTATTCCGGTTATCCAGGCTTTCTATGATAGTGATGAAAGTGAAATTCTCAATCCAGAGGGTCATCTTCAGGAGATGTACCAGATATTTGAGAATCACGAGTTAGTTTCTTACGGGTTGGCTTTCTATGCCTGGAGACCAGGGGAAAACCTAATAGGGATTAGAGAAGATATTTTAATCTATAATGAGGTAAAGGAATTAATCTCGGTAAATAAAGTACCTTTTCCTACATCTTCAATCACTATTTACCCCAATCCATGTAATTTCGGAATAGGGCAGAAGGCTAAAATCATCTATTTTTCTGTTGATTCTGAGGTTGTGATTTGTATTTATGATATTGCCGGAAATCTGGTACGGACTTTGAATGAAAATGATGGATTCAGCATGGGGGGAGGATTTACAGCAGTTGTCTGGGACGGCAATAATGACAGGGGAGAGGAAGTTGCTCGAGGGGTATATATTATTGTGGTAACCAGTAGTACAGGTACAGTGGAGATAGGTAAAATATGCTTGAAGGAGGAGTAGGAGAAGGAGAATGGGATTCTTAAGGACGATTCAAGGCAAGGTAGTAGTGGTAATTTGTGTGGTTATAGCTGTTTTGTTAAGTGTGGTAATCATACAGAAGTATAGACTCAAGCCTCTCAAGCAAACAGAGATGATTATGGGAACGTTGGTAGAGATAACGGTTATACCAGCGAATGAGAAGGCAATCAGGCAGGCGTTTGAGGCACTCAAAAAAGTAGATGCTTTGATGAGCACCTATAAAGAAGATAGCGAGATATCTATCCTTAATAGGGAAGGAAAGGCACAGGTTTCTGAGGAGACTTTAGAGGTGATAGAAGACGCTATAAAGTTCTCTAATTTAACTGACGGG
>WJOQ01000128.1 GCA_009618505.1 Clostridia bacterium
CGTTAAACCAAAACAATGGATGCCTGGTGGGGAGCCAATGAAAGTAAAGAAGATAGATGATTACACAATCCAACTTGAATTTAGCGTGCCTCATCTAACTGTGATTGAAGTAATGTCAGGTTATGTGCTGTGTGCCTACCCTAAACATTATGTCAAAAAATATCACATAAAGTATAATGCCAAAGCAGATGAAATAGCAAGGGAAGAAGGGTACGACCATTGGTGGCAAGCCTTTCAATGGCATAGTGCCGACCCTACGCTTGGTGAAGATGGAGAGGATCTTAATCGCCCCACAGTTAAGCCTTGGGTATTGAAAAAAGTAGATGCTGCTCAAAATAGGTATTACGAGCGAAATCCCTATTATTGGAAGGTGGATACCGCTGGAAATCAACTTCCTTATATCGATGAGGTGACACTTATGAGTGTAGCAACTTCTGAGATAGTTGCACTCAAAGCAATGAGTGGAGAGATTACCACCGCGGCGCTCGGCCTGGACTTCTCTGACTATCCCGTTTATAAAAGGAATGAGGAAGAGGGTGGCTACAAGATTTGTTTATACGAACCTACCGGGACAGGATCGGCTTTCTCGTATGCCTTTAACTACACTCATAAGGATCCCGTTCTGAAGAAGATCTTTAATGATATCCGTTTCCGGCAGGCTACATCTCTGGCTATCAACCGTGAGGAAATAAGCAAAACTGTATTTTTTGGGAAAACCTCTCCCTATATGGCCTCGGTGCCTCCCACCTGGACTGGTTTCGAGAATTGGATGGCAACATACTATACTGAGCACAATCCTCAAAAAGCAAATGCGCTTTTAGATGAAATGGGTCTTAAGTGGGATAAAGAGCAAAACTATCGCCTAAAGCCTGATGGTAAAACCTTACATATCGTTGCTGAATATTGCCTCCAGTGGATGGGAGCATATCCAGTTAAAGTCTTGGAATTAATTAAGGAGCATTGGGCAAAGATTGGAATTAAGGTGACTATTAAGCAAGTGACGGAGCATCTCAATTTCGAACGAATGGCGGCGAATGAACACGATCTATGTCCCTGGAATACTGATGGTGCTGCGGAAACGCTGGCACGCGCGAACTACCCTTTACGATTGATGCCTCCCTGGCATTGGGCAGATATTGCCATGGGTGGTCCAGAGTGGCGTAGATGGTATGATACAAAGGGAAAGGAAGGTGAGGAGCCCCCAGAGGTGATAAAGAGGATATTTAACCTTGCTGATGAATGGCTTGCTACCTCTCGCACAGAAGAGGAAAAATATCGAAAACTAACCAATGAGCTCATTGCGCTCAATGTTAAAGGTCTTTATCTCATTGGTACGGTTAGAGCTATTCCGTGGCCGGTGATAATAAGGAATGATGTAAGAAATGCAGTAAGAGAAGGTGGCCTCTGGGAGTACAGTACACGTCCAGAGCAGTGGTTTTTGAGGAAATAAATGTGGGTAAAAGAGCTCTGCTTTAAATATCTAAGCAGAGCTCTTTTTTTTAAGGACAACAAAATTTAACTTTTAGCCAATGTCTAATGTCGGCAAGAACTGTCAGTTCTTTAATAAAAAAAAAGAGGTTCAATCCATGATCTATAAACCAAGGACGATTAAAAGGATGTGGGATACGTGGATGTTCTACCACAAAGGAAACTATTATCTTTATTATTTGGCAGCGGAGCATGGTCCTGGTGAAGGTATCTGTCTGGCTACCTCAGCCGATGGAGTACACTGGAAGGAAATCGGTCTCATCTTTGCTAAAGCGAAAGACGCCCAGTGGCTCGGTTCGGGATCGGTATGGAAGTCTCCTTCATTCAGAGCTGATAGAAAGTTTATTATGAACTTTTCCGAGTGGCGAGGACCCGCAACAGATAGAGGCCAACAAACAATTTTCTTTACCGAATCAATCGATCTCATTCACTGGACCCGACTTGGACCAGAATACGAATTCAAACCTGATTCTCGATGGTACAATATCAATCAGGGAAACTCAAGTCGCTGGGACTGTATATACACCATTCCCAGATCTGGAGGAGGAAGATATGGTTACTGGACGGCAAATCCCACCTTATTCCAACCAGGGTTCGGTTTCGGTGAGTCACTCGATGGGCTGCATTGGACTGCTTTGACTCCTGCTCTGATCGAATGGGGAAAAGTACCGAAACCTGCGTCAATTGAGGTAGGTGCCGTTGAAAAACTGGCTGGTAGATATTATGTAATGATTGGCACTAGAGACTACATGGGACGAAGAGGAATGTTTCAGCTGGTCGGGAGCAATCCTCACGGCCCCTTTCGACCTGCAGCCAAGAATTGTCGTCTTCTCACCTCCTCCGGTGAGGATGCGATGAGTTATTTTACTCGCTTTTTCCCAATGCCCGAGGGCATGCTCATCAATCATCATTCCATTACGCGGGATAACCAGAGTTATTTTGCCCCTCTTAAGAGAGCAATTGTTGATAAAGAAGGGATCTTACGGTTAGGATATTGGGAAGGTAATGAAAAACTCAAAGGCAATGTGATTAAGCTCAAGGTCCCTAACCGACTTAGAAAAGCTGACAAAAAAGATATGGTAATGTTAGATCAAATCTTTGACCTGAATA